>JAAYPV010000119.1 GCA_012519635.1 Clostridiales bacterium | reverse complement strand
CCATCTCCGAACGGTTGAACATAGCCGTCGGGCTCATAATTTTTTGTACTGAAATACTCACTAAAATCAATTTCAGGGCCATCGGTTGCAAGGTCCCAAAGCTGAAGGAATAGTAAAGACATACTTGAAACAGCGTCACCTTTGAGCATTAAAGCACAGTCCTTCCAGTATCCGAAACGAACCTTTTTATTTATATACTCATCAGCCAGATTTAGGCCACCAGTAAAAGCGACATTGCCATCGATTACAGTAATTTTTCTATGGTCACGATAGTTTAAAAATGTATCGAGTGAGGCTCTGAACGGATTGAAGATAGCGGTTTTAATGCCGTAGCTATTCAGCGTTTTATGGTAATTCTTATCAAGAAGATTTATCGTTCCCACATCATCATACATAACACGAACTTCAACACCATTCTCAGCTTTTTCCTTTAAAATATCGAGTATTGAGTTCCACATTTTGCCCTTAGCGATTATAAAATACTCTATAAAGATAAATTTTTCAGCTTTTTTAAGCTCCTCGATATAGCTTCTAAAGAAAAGCTCACCAGTTGGAAAGAATTGAGTTTCAGTATTATTATACACACAGGTATTTGAAGTATTTTGAATATATCTAAAAATCTTGGCGGCAGAGCGGTGCTCTTCTTCAATTTCATGTAGAACATCCGGGTTTTGCTTAATAGTGTTTTTGCTAGATTCTAGGATTTCGAGGTATTTAACCTCAGTTTTATGTGATACTTTTCTTCGCTCAAATATAAAGTAAAAAGTCCACCCCGCCACAGGAAATGTGAGAATTGGTATGAGCCAGGAGATTTTAAACATAGGATTTGAATCATTGTTAACGAGGGCAAGTGCAAAGATTAAGCTCATTAATGTCATTACACCCTGTATATAAATAGAATAGGTACTCAAAGAGTATACTAAAACAAATAACACAACAAGTTGAAGAAGTATTATTAAACATCGTATAAAAAGTCTGCTGGTCAGGAATTTTAATAATTTTTTCATTATAATGTACTACTCCCTCACTTATTTAAAGAAATAAATATACATATACTTATAATTATCTTACTATACAATTTGTAGATTTACAATAGCTTAACATAAAATTTACAATAATATTGTTAGAATGAACAAATATCTCTTGAAAAAAAAATAGGCGTACTGTATAATAAATAGTATATACTATATAATGTGTATTCATAAGTTATAGATATGTATATAAAAGGGTAGTTTGCTCTTATTATTAAATCGTTGACAGGGAATAAGAGCATATAATAGACATTATTTAAATTGGTCAACGGGAAAAGGGGAAGAAAAATGGCAGAAAGGTTTAATGTATCACTCGTTAAAATCATTAGGGAGTTTAATTTAGAGACAATATATTTGCCTAAAAAGGCTGAAGAAATTATGATTGATGAGAATGATGTTAATCGTCCTGGATTGCAATTAATGGGGTTTTATGAATACTTTGACCCTGAAAGGATTCAAATTATTGGAAAGATGGAGTTTGCATACCTTTCAACAATAGATGAGAAAACAAGGTATCAGCGTCTTGAGGCATTGTTTTCACAAAATCTTCCGGCATTGGTTATTACAAGGGAATTGCCATATTTTGATGAGATGCTGGAATTGGCAAAAAAATATGGGTTACCGTTGTTAAGGAGTAAGGAAAGCACATCAAATTTTATATCAGGTTTAATTGCGTTTTTAAATTTGAATCTTGCACCAAGAATCACCAGACATGGGGTTTTAATTGAAATATATGGTGAGGGTGTTTTAATATTAGGTGAAAGTGGAGTTGGTAAAAGTGAAACTGCCATAGAGCTTATAAAGAGGGGACATAGAATTGTAGCAGATGACGCAGTTGAAATCCGAAAGGTATCTAATATCAGTCTTGTAGGCAGTTCGCCTGAAAATATAAGGCATTTTCTTGAGTTAAGGGGTATCGGCATTATCAATGCAAGAAGATTGTTTGGTATGGGTGCTGTCAAGATGACAGAAAAGATAGACTTAATAGTCGAGATGGAGCCTTGGAATCCTGAAAAGACCTATGACAGAATGGGTGTTGACAATGAGGTAATTTCAATATTAGGAGTGAAGGTTCCATCACTTACAATACCTGTTAAACCTGGTAGAAATCTAGCAGTAATACTTGAGGTAGCAGCGATGAATAACAGACAAAAGAAGATGGGTTATAATGCTGCTCAGGAGTTGCTTGAAAATTTAGGATTAAACATGAAAGGAAAAGAAGTAGTAAAGAATATGGATTTTTAGGAGTTAAGGATATGCTTATAGAAGTAGATACACATTGTCATTCAGTTGCATCAACACATGCATATTCGACTGTAAAGGAGTTGGCACAATCAGCAAAGGAAAATGGTCTGAAGGGTTTTGCGTTAACTGACCATGCACCTTATTCACCTGATTCACCACATATATGGCATTTTCATAATTTGAAATGCCTACCTGAAGAAATTCATGGTGTAAGGGTATTGCCTGGAGCAGAGGCTAATATAATTGATTTAGAGGGCAATATTGATTTAGGCAATTATGAGCTTCGTAATCTTAAATGGGTAATTGCATCATTTCATACACCTGTTGTAAGCAATGGTACCTATGATGACTATACTAGGGCATATATCAATTTAGCTAAAAAATATGAGCTTGTTGATGTTATAGGTCATTGTGAAACTATTAATTTTCCGTTTGATTATGAGTTGGTGCTGAAGCATTTCAAGGAATATGAAAAGCTTGTGGAGATAAATGAGAGCTCGATAAGGAACAGAAAAGGTTCAAGAGATAATTGCTATACTATTTTAAAGATATGCAAAAAGTATGATATTCCAATAGTAGTTAATACAGATTGTCATTACTGTGATTCAATAGGAAAGGTTCCGGTATCTGAGGAGATGATAAATAGTCTGGAATTCCCTAGAGAGTTAATACTTAATAGCGATTATGACAGGCTTATGGAATATATAAATAGAAAAAGAGGTTAAGTATTACACATATAATAATTTTTAAGGGTTGAAGAGAAATGACTTATATTAGCGAACTAACAGCTATCTGTAATAAGTATGGGTGCTGTACTTTTTTGAATGTATCACTGAAAAATTACACTACCTTTAAGGTGGGAGGAAATTGCAAGCTACTGATTTCTATAAATTGTGTAGAAGCATTACAGGAAGTAATAAAATATTTAGTAGACAATAAAGTGAATTTTGAGGTGATTGGCAAGGGCAGTAATATTATTGTTTCAGATAATGGTTTTGATGGTGTAATAATTTTATTTGGCAAGGATTTTTCAGAAATTAAGGTAGTTAGCGATAATATTTTAGAATGTCAATCGGGAGCAGCACTTAAAAAGGTATGTTGTGTTGCACTTGAAAACAATATGAGTGGGTTAGAGTTTGCGTGGGGAATACCTGGAACAATTGGTGGAGCACTCTATATGAATGCTGGTGCATATGGTGGAGAGATGAAGGATGTTGTGTTGTACGCAGAGTATGTGAATGAAAAGGGAGAGCTTGTAAGGGTAGATAAAAAGGACATGGACCTTGCGTATAGGCATAGTATTTTTTCTGATAACAGAAATATGCTGATTGTTAAGGTAGTATTGCAACTTGTTAAGAATGATTATAATAAAATCAAGCTTAAGATGGATGAATTATTACAAAAGCGTATTGACAAGCAGCCTCTGAATTTTCCAAGTGCGGGAAGTACTTTTAAACGCCCTGAGGGTAATTATGCTTCTTATTTAATAGAAAAATGTGGCCTAAAGGGCTTGAGTGTGGGTGACGCACAGGTTAGTGAGAAGCATAGTGGCTTTATAATCAACAAAGGAAACGCAACCTGTGAGGATATAATGAAACTGGTATCCTTAGTTCAGGAAAAGGTAAAGGACGATACTGGATATGAGCTTGAGCTTGAACCAAGAATAATAAAATAAAAGTATTTAAGGGGAGGTAGCATTATGCAGTTTGTATTAGTAACAGGCTTATCAGGTTCGGGAAAATCAGTTGCCATGAGTGTCTTAGAGGATATCGGGTTTTACTGTATAGATAATATGCCACCTCAATTGATAGAAAAATTTGCTGATATCTGTTTACATTCTGAAGGGAAGCTGGAAAGAGTTGCAATTGCAGTTGATATTCGTTCGGGTGACAGGTTTGACGATATAATCAATAGCATAGAAAGCATTAAGAAAACCGGAATGGATGTCAAGGTCTTATATCTTGAGGCTAATAATGAGGTTTTGTTAAAACGATATAAAGAAACAAGGAGAAAGCACCCACTTGATTCAAAATTTCATGGGAGTCTGCACAATGCGATTGTCTATGAACGAGAGCAGTTAAGTGCGCTAAGGGAAATTGCAAGCTATTACATTGATACCTCGTATTTATCGAATGGCAAGCTAAAGGAGCAGATAATTAATATTTTTTTGGAAAAAGCAAGCGACTCCATGATGATACAGGTCATTTCATTTGGATTTAAATATGGCTCAGCAACGGAAGCGGACTTGATATTTGATGTAAGGTGCTTGCCGAATCCATTTTATGTGAATGAGCTTAAAAAGCTAACAGGCTGTGATACAAGTGTTCGTAATTATGTTATGGGATTTGAGCAGTCACAGGAGCTTTTAGAAAAGTTGAAGGATTTGCTGGATTTTTTAATTCCACTATATGTGCATGAAGGAAAAAGTCAGCTTGTGATTGCATTTGGATGTACTGGAGGAAAGCATAGGTCTGTGACTTTTGCAGAATATTTGGCCGATTATTTAACAAGCAAGGGCTTGCGGGTGCATAAAAGTCATAGGGATATTACAAAAGATAGGTAGCAAAAATGAGAGGATGGTGAGGGTATGTCTTTCTCTAATGCTGTAAAGAAAGAACTGAGCCTGACTGCAACTGACAGAGATAAGAGATATACCTGTCTTTATGGAATATTGCTTTTTTGCAAGCAATTTAGCAAAGATATGATAAATTTACAGACGGAGAGTGCTGGTTTAGCAGAACTATATCCTAAGCTGGTTAAAGAGGTATTTAACGGCAAGGTTAAAATAAAATATGACGAAATACAAAAAAATAAAGGTAAGAAGCTTTATAGCTTTTTGATAGACGATGAAAAAAGCATGGATAAAATAATGAAATTGTATAAGATTAATCCTGATAAGCGGGAGGTAAATCCTACAAATATAGCTCATAATAGTGTAGGATTGTTTACAGCAGGTGTTTTTTTATCATGTGGCAGCATTAATAATCCAAATAAGGAGTATCACCTTGAATTTGTAATTCCTACCGAACAGCTATATCAGGATTTTAGTAAGATTCTGAATTCCTTTGGCTTTGCGTTAAAGATGGTAAGACGAAAAAAGGATTATGTTTTATATATAAAGGATAGTGAGGCTATTGAGGATATTCTCACCTTCATGGGAGCTCAGCAGTCCACATTGGATATAATGAACATAAAAATTTTAAAGGATGTGCGAAATAGAGCCAACAGAATTGCTAATTGTGATGCTGCAAATATTGATAAGGTGATAGCAGCCTCGACAAGACAAATTGATGATATTATGCTAATTGAGGAAAATATAGGCTTGAGCAATATTTCTCCTGATTTAAGAGAGGTTGCAGAATTGAGGCTTGATAATCCTGAGCTTAGCTTAAAGGAGATTGGAGAGTTAATGGCAAAGCCGCTGCAGCGTTCAGGAGTTAATCGCAGATTTCAGAAAATAGCAAAAATTGCGGAAAAGATAAGAAGTAAGAATATGAAAGATAATAAAACAGAGGATTGAAAATAGGGTATGAATGAATTTGTGCATTTGCATGTTCATAGTGAATACAGCTTGCTTGATGGTGCGTGTCGGATAAAACAGCTTGTTAAGCGTGTGAAGGATTTAGGGCAAAAATCAGTTGCTGTGACGGATCATGGTTGTATGTATGGTACAATTGATTTTTACAATGAGGCAAAAAAAGAGGGAATAAAGCCCATTATAGGTTGTGAGGTATATGTTGCACCGAGAACAAGACATGATAAGGTTCATAAGATTGATAACAATCCCTATCATTTAATATTGCTTTGTGAAAATAATGAGGGATATCAGAATCTTATCAAGCTGGTTTCTATTGGATATGTAGAGGGATTTTATAATAAACCTAGAGTTGATATTGAGCTTTTGCGAAAACACAGCAAAGGCTTAATTTGTCTGTCTGCTTGTCTTGCTGGAGAGGTTGCCCGAAATCTTGTTAATAATGACTATGATGGTGCAAAAAATACAGCATTGCTTTATAATGAAATTTTTGGGGATGGCAATTATTTTCTTGAAGTGCAAAATCATGGGATAAAAGAGCAGATAAAGATTTTACCGATGCTTTATATGTTATCGAATGAAACGGGTATACCACTTGTAGCGACGAATGATGCACATTATATTACAAAAGAAGACTCAAAAATGCAAAATGTTTTGCTTTCGATACAGACGAACACAACTATTTTAGAGCCTAATGGCATGGGCTTTGAAACAGATGAATTTTATATTAAAAGTTATGATGAAATGTGTGAGCTTTTTGGAAATATGCTATCTGCATTAGAGAACACTGTAAAGATAGCGGAAAGGTGCAATGTTGAGTTTGAATTTGGGGTAATTAAGCTACCTAAGTTTGAAATTGAGGGTGTAGACGACAATGTGGAATATTTTCGAAAGCTATGCTATGAGGGGCTTTATAATCGTTATGGAAAAGAGCCGTCACAAGAGATAATTAAAAGAATGGAATATGAGCTATCTACTATTATCCAGATGGGATATGTGGATTATTTTCTTATTGTATGGGATTTTGTTAAATATGCAAAGGATAATAATATTCCTGTGGGACCTGGAAGAGGTTCGGGTGCAGGCAGTCTATGTGCATATTGTATTGGAATAACTGGAATAGACCCGATAAAATATAATCTGATTTTTGAGAGGTTTTTAAATCCTGAGCGAATCAGTATGCCCGACTTTGATATTGACTTTTGCATTGAGGGCAGACAGCATGTAATTGATTATGTTGTTAAGCGTTATGGTAATGATAAGGTGGCTCAGATTGTGACATTCGGTACTATGGCTGCAAGGGGTGCAATAAGGGATGTCGGGCGTGCTATGGGTGTTCCATATCAGCTATGTGATAAAATCGCCAAGATGATACCTAACGAAATTAATATAACAATTGAAAAGGCACTTAAAAGAAGTGACGATTTACTTAGTTTATATAATTCTGATAAGGTTGTTCATGAACTGGTTGATATGGCGAAAAAGGTTGAAGGAATGCCAAGACATACATCTGTTCATGCTGCTGGAGTCGTGATAGCAAGCTCTTCTGTAAGCGATTTTGTACCTTTGTCACGCAATGATGACTCAATTGTAACTCAGTATGAGATGACCGTTCTTGAGAGCTTAGGTATGTTGAAGATGGACTTTTTGGGGCTCAGAAACCTTACAGTGATTCGTGATTGTGAGGAAAGCATAAGGGATAAACAGCCTGATTTTGACATAAAAAGCATTCCGATTGATGACAAGGAAGTATTTGAGATGCTTGCAAAGGGCAGAACATCAGGTGTTTTCCAGTTTGAAAGTGCAGGAATGCGACAGGTTTTGACAAAGCTGGTTCCAGAAAGCATTGAAGATTTAATTGCAGTAATATCACTTTATCGACCGGGTCCTATGGAGTCGATACCAAAGTACATTAGAAACAAACACAATCCATTAAAGGTGACATATAAGCACCCTCTTTTAAAGGATATTCTAGAAGTGACATATGGCTGTATTGTCTATCAGGAGCAGGTTATGGAAATATGCCGAAAACTAGCTGGCTATTCATATGGCAGAGCAGATTTGGTTCGTAGAGCAATGTCCAAGAAAAAGCATGATGTTATGGACAAGGAGAGAAACAGTTTTATTTATGGAGATGTAAATGCTGATGGTACAGTTAACTGTGTTGGCGCAGTAAAAAACGGGGTCCCTGAGGATGTGGCAAATGATATATTTGATGAAATGTCAAGCTTTGCGTCATATGCGTTTAACAAATCCCATGCGGCTGCTTATGCCTATCTTGCATATCAGACAGCTTATCTAAAATGCCATTATTTTAGTAAGTACATGGCAGCATTGATGACAAGCGTGTTATCAAATACCTCAAAGCTTATGGAATATATTGAGGAATGTGAAAGTAATGGTATTAAGGTGTTAAGACCTGATATTAATGAAAGCTGCGATGGATTTACAATTTCTGAGAAGGGAATACATTTTGGATTGCTTGCGATAAAAAATATGGGTAAAGCTACTATACAGAACATAATAGCTGAACGCGAAAGGAACGGTAAATTTACTTCGCTTGAAAATTTTTGCGAGAGAATGTCAGATACTGATATAAATAAACGTTCTATTGAGAGTCTTATAAAAGCAGGTGCCTTTGATAGCTTGGATTTAAACCGTAGGCAGATGCTTGAAAACTATGAGGAAATACTTGATGGTATTCATGACCAGTTAAAACAACAGGTTGAGGGGCAGATGGACTTATTTGGGAGTGAGGTTGAAAAGGAAAAATTCAGCATAAAATTTGCAGATGTTGAGGAGTTTCCTCTCAAGCAATTGCTGAAGATGGAAAGGGATACAATTGGAATGTATGTTTCAGGCCATCCTCTTTCACAATATAGTCTGTATAGTAAGCTGTTGAGATTGGATGCAATACAAAACATAGTCAGCGAGGGTTTTACAGGCAAAAAGTATGAAGATAACACTCCCGTCTCTTTGTTATGTACAATTGCTGGCATAAAGACTCATATTACAAAGAGTGGCTCTAAAATGTGTTTTATGACAGTTGAGGATATGGCAGGAACGCTTGATTGTATTATTTTTCCGAATTTATTTGAGGAATGTAAGAATAAACTGGAAAAGGATACGGTGCTTTATATTTCCGGGAAAATATCGATAAAAGAGGATTCGGTAAGTGTAATAGCAGATAATGTTTTTGATGAAAAAGAATTTACTGATATGGTTTCAAGAAAAAGGTTGTGTATAAAATTGCAAAGCTCAGAAGAAAATACTATACAGAATATAATGGAGCTTTCCAAAGCTTATTCAGGGTCAAATCTTTTATGCTTTTACCTTATTGATTTAAAAAAGTATTGTGTTCCTAAAAATAAATTCTTTGTAGATATCAATTATGAATATTATACAAGACTTACGGAAATTGTGAAAGCTGAGGATATTGGTTTGATTAATTAAGAAAAATATATAATTAACTAATATCTACTTGACAAAATTCTTAAATGTAGTAAAATATAATAAGAAAAAAGGTTAAATTATTTATATATTAGGTTGGAAGGGCAGGAGAAGTAATGGCGAAAAAAATAGGAATATTAACAAGTGGCGGAGATGCACCAGGAATGAATGCTGCTGTAAGAGCAGTAACAAGAGCAGCAATCAGGAAGGGCATGAAGGTTTATGGAATCCGCAGGGGTTATAATGGTCTTATCAATGGTGATGTGTTTGAGATGAATGAACGCAGTGTATCCGATATTATTCAAAGAGGAGGCACTGTTCTTTATACAGCAAGATGTCCTGAATTCAGAACTGAAGAGGGAATGCAGACTGCAAAGCAAAAATGTGAGGAATTAGGGCTTGATGGCATCGTTGTTATTGGCGGTGACGGCTCGTTTAGGGGTGCTGCTGATTTATCTGAAAGAGGCATACCATGCGTTGCATTACCTGGAACAATTGATAACGATATAGCTTGTACTGAATATACAATAGGCTATGACACAGCAATGAATACAGTTGTTGAGATGGTTGATAAAATCAGGGATACAGCACAATCACATGACCGTTGCAGCGTAGTTGAGGTTATGGGTAGAAATGCTGGATATATAGCAGTAAACACTGGAATTGCTTGCGGTGCAACTGAGATTATCACACAGGAGACTGGCTATTGTTTAGATGATATTGCAAAGAAAATGCTTGAGTCAAGAAAAACAGGTAAACAGCATTTTATTATAATTGTTGCTGAAGGTGTTGGACATTCTGATGAAATAGCATCAATACTTGAGGAAAAGACTGGAATTGAGTCAAGAGCAACTATCTTAGGCCATGTGCAGCGTGGTGGTGCACCAACAGTAAGGGACAGAGTTGTTGCAAGCCAGTTTGGATACTATGCTGTTGAGCTTTTAGACAAGGGAATTGGCAATAAGGTAGTCGGTATGAAGGATAATAAAATTGTAGACTTTGATATTAAGGAAGCACTTTCTATGAAAAAGCCTTTTGAAGATGAGCTTTATAAAATAGCAAGGGAACTTGCTTTCTAATATAAAACAATTGCAACTATCCAAAAATTGAATATTTGCAATCAGAGTAGGGAATTGTGCGTAAAGTGTCAGACAGACGGGGAGTTGCTGTCTGAACGAAAAGCGTAAAGGCTTGCGGTACAATTCTCGCATCCCGCTGAATGCATAAAAGGAGCCTTTCAAATCAAACTCCATTTGTGCAACAGCGTGCATTTATGTATTGACAGACACAAATTTTAAAAGGAGTGGTTAATATGAAAGGCTTTTTTAGTCTATTTTCAGATTCAACAAAGGAGTTAAAAAGCGTAAGAACACTGACAATAACAGGTATGATGATGGCGTTAGCGTTAGTTTTAAGGCATCTTGCAATTCAGGTAACACCTGATGTAAGAATTTCATTTGCATTCTTGCCGATTATTGTTATTGCAATGCTTTATGGACCGGTTGTTGGGGCAATGTCAAGTGTTATGGTTGATTTTCTGGGTTATATAATCAGTGATGCAAAGATAAGGGATTACTCCTTGTTACTTGCTAGTGTTCAGATTATTGCCGGAATAATTTATGGTATATTGTTATACCGTAAGGAATTGGAGTTCATAAGAATTATTTTTTCAAGAGTTGCTGTTGTTTTAATATGTGATATGATTTTAACATCTGTAATTATTTACATATCATATGTTAATAAGGACTTTAGTTTTAGAAATGTTTCTCATTTACAAGACTTTGGTATATGGTTAACTCCAAGACTTACAAAATCCTTATTGCAGCTACCTTTTGATTTAATTCTTTCTTGTATAGTGGTTCCAAGCGCAATACAAGCATATAAACGGGTTGCGAAACATTATATAGGATAAAATAATTGAAAAATTGCTTGCTATATTGTGCAGATTGCTGTATAATATAGTGAGCAATATTTTTTGAAAGGTCTGATTAAATGGTTAATGTAGGATTTATTGGCATTGGCAATATGGGAATGGCAATAATTAAGGGGATAAAAAACAGCGAAATTTCTGATAATGTAAAGCTCTTAGCAACTGACACAGATGTAGAAAAGATGGAGTCAGTTAAGCAGTTGGGTGTAACAACATGCGCAAATGCAAAGGAGCTTGTAAAATCATGTAAATATGTTATTCTTGCAGTAAAACCACAGGTTTTTGATATAGTACTTGAGGATATATCTGATGAAATTAACGAAAACACAGTACTTGTTTCTATTGCTGCAGGTATTACAGGTGAGTATATAAAATTAAAAACAAAGCCTGATGTAAGAGTTGTATTAGTAATGCCGAACACCCCTCTTTTATTAGGTGAGGGAGCAACTGCGCTTGCAGAAATTGAGCCAACGACCAAAGAGGAGTTCGAGTTTGTATGCAGTATTTTTAAGGCATGTGGTAAAATCGCTATACTTCCTGAGGACAAAATGAAGGAAGTTATTGCGATAAACGGAAGCAGTCCTGCTTTTATATATCTATTTGCAAAGGGTTTTATAGAGTATGCTGAAGAGGCAGGAATTTCTGAAGAGTCTGCTAAGGCGTTGTTCACACAGTCACTTATTGGTTCTGCTAGAATGATTATGGAAAGCGGAGACGAAATTGATGAGCTTATAAGAAAGGTTTCATCACCGGGTGGAACAACACTTGCAGGACTCGACAGGCTTTATGAAGGTAAGTTGGTGGATACTGTTAAAAATGCATGCAAAAGCTGCACAAAGCGTGCATATGAGTTATCAAAATGATAGTCTAAAAAATAAAAAATCAGCATATCCTTTATAAAAAAGCGTGTGAAAAGAAACGCAAAAGTAAAGGATGATAGAATATGAAAAGATTTAAAAGGACAAGTCATATTGAGACGATTGAGCAGCCGAGTGATAAAAAAATCAGTGTATTGCTGTTATTTGGCCTGATTGTGTTGGGAATTGTTGTTGGCACAATTACATTCTGCACTATTCCTGATAACAGGCTTTTGATGAGCAAATTGCTTAATCATGGTTTTATTAAAATTAATTCAGGACATAGCGTAGCTGATAATTTTATCAATTCATTCAGAAACACAGGCTTTTTGATTATTATATTGTTTATATTAGGCTTTGGAGCAGTTTCGCAACCAATTGAGGCTTTTATATTATTTTACAGAGGGGTTGCATTGGGTATCTCTGTATCATATACTTATTTTCACTATGGATTTAAGGGTTTTTTAATTGCATTACTTGTTATTTTGCCTCATGCAGTAGGAAGCTCGATAATACTTATATTAGCAACTAGGGAATCAATCAGGTCATCAAATATGTTTGCTGGGTTTGCGTTTGCTGGGAAGGGTAACGATAAGGCAAATTCCCAAGTTCGAATGTATTTTATAAAATTCATAGTTTTATTAGTGCTGCTTGTAATTTCATCAATTCTCGACAGCTTGTTATCTGGAGCTTTTCAAAGGATTAGTTTTAAATAAGTTAAGGAGTGTAAAGGTTTGGCGGATTTTTTTGGATTATTTGACCATAAAAGCGCTGGTGGAGTACCTGAAGATTCACAAAAAAGGGGAAGGGTAAGGAATTTCTTTCAAATTTATTTTAGAAAGTTTTGGAAGTTAGCTCTTTTGAATCTATTGTATATTCTTTTTTGTATACCAATTATAACAATAGGACCTGCAACTGCGGGTATAGTAAAAGTTCTGAAGAATTTTTCACAGGAAACGCACTCGTATGTTTTTTCAGATTTTTGGAGTTCGTTTAAGAAAAACTTCAAGCAATCCTTTATAGTCGGGATAGCAGAGATACTTATAGTTTTATGTATCTTATCAGGATTTATAGTATATCCTTCGCTTGCGGTGCAAAGTGGGAACATTATATGGTATATATTTTTTATAATAGTGGCAAGTATCTTTATATTGCTTTTTATAATGAAATTTTATATTTACCTGATGATAGTAACAACCAATATTAAGCTGACTGATATCATAAAAAATTCATTTGTACTGACATTTATGGAATTTAAAAGAAATTTGTCGACAGCGGTTATAGTAATTGTAACATTAATTGCTACAACTGTTCTTGTGATTTTCTATAACAATCTTCTTCCATTTACTTTATTCGGTCCACTTACGACCCTATGGCTTTTAATTTGTTATAATTGCTATCCAGTTATAAAAAAATATGTTATAGCTCCATATTATGAACAGATGGGTGAGGAAAACCCTGAGGACAGGTTATATAGTCAAAGTAATAGTGATGAGGTGTTATTTAAGGACATGGGTGCACATGAAGCAAAGGTAGAGAGAGAAAAAGGTTAAAACCAAAGGTGAAACAAAATAATAAATAAAACCATCATAGCAATATATTGCTATGATGGTTTTTAAAATTTACTTCTTAAATTTTTTGAACACAAAGTATCCACCGACGGATAAGCATGAAATACCGATAATTATAAGAGTAACAATCAATCCATATGGTTTTGCATCATCGAAATTAGATTTTTCGTTAGTATTGGCTTCAGTGTTAAGGCTTTCAATATTGTCAAGTCTTGACGAGTTTTTATCAGTTTTCTTTGTGGTTTTTGATGTATTTTTATTGTTTTCAGTTGAGGTTTTATCTAAAGTTTTCGTTTCATCTGCTTCAATTTCAGATTCGTGGTTAGTTTCGTTCGGTTTAGATTCATTAGTGACTGATTGGCTTTGAATGGGTTGATTGGAGGAGTTTTCGAATTTTTTCGTTGTAACAGTTGACGCATTAGTGGTAGTTGTATTTACCTTTGAGTTTGTTGTGGTTTTATCCTCATAAATAGTTAAAGCTTCAAAAAAGTTTCTATAATCCACAATTCTAGCTTTATGCTCAATAGAGAGCAATTCCAATGAAATATCGAAATATCTTGTTGTGCTTGCATAATAATTAAATTTGCCGTTCCTGTATGCATTATTAGAATTCCAGGTAGGGTCAACATAAACCCATCTGTTTTCTTTTTCATAATAAGCAGCCACCCATTCGTGGTTTGTAGGAGCAGATTCGCTGTTAAGAGTTTTACGAGTTATGCCATCACCGGGAGCAGCACCTCTGATATTCACACAATAAATTCCTTGAGCATTACATAATGCGGAAAACAGATTTGAGTACCCTGCACAGGTAGTGCGTTTTCGTTCTAAAACATTCTGCAAGCAGATTACATCAAATGTAACGGAATTATGTGCTGCATCAAAATCATAATAAATATTTTCACTTACATATAAGGAAAATGCTTTTATTTTATCATAGTCATCGGTTAAGCCTACACATAGAGTATCGGATAGCGTTTTAACCTCTGCAAGAGTATTTATAACATCTTTTTTTTCTCCAGTAATGGTTATGTAATCAATAACAAATTCGGGACCATAGGAGTTTATCTTTTCCATCTTTTTAATATTATTTTCTAAAATTTCAGGGATAATTGTTGAGTTTTTATAATATTCTTCAGCAGTCATGCCAGAAAAAGCAAATATAATATTTGAGTTTACGCAAGTCAGTATAAAAACTAAAATCCAGATTAAAGATAATTTCACACGCTTTTTCATTATATATCACAGCACTTTCTTTTAAGTATTTAGACTATATTTTAAATTTAACATAGCTTATTAAAATTGTCAATGAAAATGTCTATTAATATAAATTAGTATATAATATCGGTTGCTATTTGTGAAAAAAATGTATATAATAATAAAGTACAAATTTAAATCGGAGGATTAGGAGTATGAGTAAAGCTGATAGATTTTTTGAGAGCTTAAAAGATAAAAGGATTGCATTTATCGGTATTGGAGTAAGTCATTTTGACTTAATAAATATGTTCCTTGATAAGGGCTTACAGGTAGTAGTATGTGATAAAAAAACTTCTGAGCAAATGGGAGAAGCATATGACAAATTAAAGGAAAAGGGTGCTTACTTTTCTCTAGGTGAAAATTATCTTGATGAAATATTCAAGTGTGATATAGTTTTCAGAACTCCGGGAATGTATTACAACCATTCAGAATTAGTAAAAGCAAGAGCATTGGGGATAGTTGTTACATCTGAAATGGAAGTGTTTTTTGAACTATGTCCGTGTAAAATCTATGCAGTTACCGGGTCAGATGGAAAGACTACGACTACTACACTTATATCTGAATTACTGGATAAGTCTGGTAGAGTTGTGCATAAGGGTGGCAATATCGGTCGTGCATTATTACCAATTATAGAAAGCATCAATGAAGATGATGCAGCAGTGGTTGAGCTTTCAAGCTTTCAGTTAATCTCAATGAGGAAGTCACCGTATACTGCAGTGATTACAAATATTTCTCCTAATCATCTTGATGTTCATGGCACTATGGAGGAATATGTTGATGCTAAGAAGAATATAATTTTGCATCAAAATGCGTTTTCAAAGACTATTCTAAATCTAGATAACAAGCCGACAAATGAATTATCGGATTTAGTTAGAGGCAGACTTGTTAAGTTTTCAAGAAGGACAATGCCAGAGATAGGAGCATTTGTAGATGCAAATGGATTTATCTGCTATAATGAGTATGGTTTTACGACACAAATAATGTTAGCAAGCGATATAAGACTTCCAGGAGTACATAATGTTGAAAATTACCTCGCAGCAATCAGTGCAGTCTGGGGTGAGGTTTCCAACGAAGTAATAGTTAAGGTTGCAAGGGAGTTTAGCGGTGTTGAGCATAGAATAGAATTTGTAAGGGAAGTCGATGGTGTCAAGTGGTATAACGATAGTATTGCAACTAGTCCGACAAGGGTTTTAGCAGGACTTAATTCTTTCGAGCAAAAGCTGATAGTTATTGCAGGTGGTTATGACAAGAAGATTTCATTTAAGCCTATGTCAGGAACTGTGAATGAAAAGGTAAAAACTTTGATTTTGCTTGGAGTTACTGCTGATAAGATTGAGAAGGCTATTACTGAAAGTGATAATTATAATAGTGAAAAAATAAAAATATACAGGGTTAATTCAATGGAGGAGGCAGTGCAAAAGGCAAAGGAAATTGCTAAGCCTGGTGATATTGTTAGTTTATCTCCTGCTTGTGCAAGCTTTGATATGTATCCTAATTTTGAGGCAAGGGGACTGCACTTTAAGAAGTTGGTAAACAGCTTGTAGGATTTAAAAATAGAAAGAGGTCTTGTAAAAGGAATGGATATAAAGGAAATATTGTTTAAATTAGCTGATATATCGGGCGTATCTGGTAATGAGGACAGAGCATCCGAATTGGCTATGGAATATTTAAAGAAATATAGCAGTGATGTAAAGATAAAAAATAGGAATGTAATTGCCAATATAGGTGAGAGAAGTAATGATAAGCCCCATGTTCTGCTTGATGCACATATTGACCAGATAGGTATGATATGCACATACATTACAGATGATGGGTTTATCAAGGTTGGAAATGTAGGTGGGCTTGACAGGCGATTACTGATGGCACAGCGTGTAATTATTCATGGCAAAAGAGATATTACAGGCATTATTGTTTCAACTCCTCCACATCTTGTAAGCAGTGATGAAAAAAAAGCGTCTAAAGTGCCTGAAATAGAAGATATCTGTATTGATACAGGTTATACAAAGGCTGAATTGGAGGAAATAGTTAGCTTAGGAGATAGTATCACCTTTGCAACTGAGTGTAAGGAATTAATTGGTGGTAGAGTCACAGGTAAATCCTTAGATGACAGATGTGGAGTAGTTGCTATTTTATGTGCATTAGAGCAGCTTCAGGGTGAAGAACTGCCTTGCAGCTTATCGGTTGTTTTTTCGGCACAGGAGGAAGTTGGCGAACGAGGTGCAAAAATTGCTGCATATGAGATTAATCCTGATATAGCAATAGCAGTTGATGTAAGCTTTGCTTATACAGCAGATGATATTGAGTATAAATGTGGTAAAATGGGAGAGGGTGCGATGATTGGAATTTCACCATCTCTTAGCAGAATTATTTCCGAAAAGCTTATTGAAACTGCTAAAATGTATAATATACCATATCAGATAGAGGTTATGAGTGGCTTAACATCGACGAATGCCGACCAATTCAGTGTAACACGATGTGGGGTGAAGGCTTGCACAGTATCTATACCTTTGAAATATATGCACACACCTGTTGAGGTAATGCAGATTTCAGATATCGAGAATACAGCAAGGCTTATTGCAGAATTTATAAGGAGGTGCAGTTAATATGCTAGAGCATTTAAAGAATTTATGTGAGCTGAATGGTGCCTCTGGGAATGAACATATGGTAAGGGATTATATACTTGATGAAATAAAGGGAAAATGCAGCTGCCATGTGGATAATTTGGGAAATATTATTGCGTTTAAAAAAGGGCAGAAGGCAAGTGAGAAAAAACTGATGATTGCAGCTCATATGGACGAAGTTGGGTTGATAATCACCTCTGTAAAATCTGATGGAGCATTAACCATATCAGCTGTTGGAGGAATAGATGCGAGTGTATTAATAGGCAGACAGGTGCTTGTCGGGGAAAATAATATAAACGGTGTTATTGGTGCAAAAGCCGTTCATAATCTGACTGCAGAGGAAAAGAAAAAGGCAGTAAGCATTGATAAGCTATATGTAGACATTGGAGCTACGGATAAATCGGAGGCTGAAAAATATGTCTCACTGGGTGATTATGTTCATTTTTGTCCCGATTATGAGGATTTTGGGAATGGAAAGATAGTAAGCAAAGCATTGGATGACAGGGTTGGCTGTGCAATAATGCTTGATTTAATAAACAGGGATTTTGAGTATGATATCTATTTTGCATTCACAGTACAGGAGGAATTGGGCTTAAGAGGCGCTAAAACTGCAGCATTTGCCATTGAGCCTGATTTTTCAATAGTACTTGAAACAACTACTGCTGCGGATATTCCAGATGTAGCTGGAGAGAAAAGAGTGTGCGAATTGGGCAAGGGAGCAGTTGTTTCATTCATGGATAGAAGTACAATGTATGACAAAGAACTATATAAAATAGCCTTTGAAATTGCAGAGGAAAATAAAATACCATGTCAGACAAAAACAATGATTGCGGGTGGAAATGACAGCGGTGCAATTCATGTAAGTGGAAAAGGGGTAAGAACTATTGCGATTTCAGCACCATGTAGATATTTACATTCACCATCATGTGTTGTACAAAAATCTGATTTGGAGGCTTGTGAGATTCTTACTGAGAAACTTATAGTAAGGATATTTAATATATGATAAGAATAATTACTGATGAAAATATAATTGATAAGGAAATGTTAAGCAAAAGCTATTATGGAAGGAAAGTACTTTCATATCTGATGGCATATGGAGTTAAATATGACTTTTGTAAATTTTATTTGCTTGAGTATGATGATATGTATGGCTATTTGTTCCATATGAACTCAACAATAGTTGTGTGTACGGAGGACGATATTCCAACGGATGAGCTTTGTGATTTTATTGAGATGAATATGCCATTTAGGGTTGAGGTTTCGCAGCATCTCTTGCCAAAGCTTAATAAATTGAGTAATTATCAGCAGTTAAGACGAACTATGTTTGAGTTTTCACAGGAAAGACAAAGCAATGTTAGTGAAAATGATATAGATGATAACCCTAAGCTAGATGATGTGTATTCAATCTTAAAGGAGGGCTTTCCTAATCTGATTGACTATGGACTTTGGTTGACAGATACATCCCACAGGGTGAGAAGAGGAATAAGCAAGGTTTATATTTACAAGAGATTTACTACAGCAACTCTGATGTATGACATTAATGATACTGTTTTAGTAGGACAGGTTGCAACAAGGGTTAAGGCAAGAGGAAGTGGACATGCAAGAGAGTTTTTGTATTGGATTGGAAGTGAACTGAAGAAACAAGGTAAGACTGCGATACTTTTTGCTTTGGATATACGCAAAAGCTTTTATGAAGAGATAGGCTTTAAGGCAATTATGACGGAATATGTTTTTGAGAGAAAGGATATTGAAAAGGAAAGTCAGCAGAAAGGTGCGTTAAAATAAGTAAAATGATAGTTAATAATTATTTTAAATTTGATTTCAAATTATTGGAGTTGGCAGCTAAGGCAGAGCAGGAGTGTAAGGAGGAGTTTGCTAATATTGATGAAATAGCTGAATATAATGGAGCAAAGGTTCTTTCAGCATTTATAAATAATAAGGTAAGCGAGTCCTGCTTTTATGGAAGTAGTGGATATGGATATGGTGATGTTGGCAGGGATACGCTTGATAGAGTTTATTCAGAGGTTTTAGGAGCTGAGGATGCACTTGTAAGGCATAATTTCGTGTCGGGAACCCATGCACTATCCGTTGCCTTATTCGGTGTGCTAAGGTCAGGTGACAGGTTTGTTTCAATAACAGGTAAGCCATATGATACACTTGAAGAGGTTATTGGTATAAGCGGATATGACGGCAATGGCTCATTAAAGGATTTTGGTATTATTTATAGTCAGATGGATTTACTTGAGAATGGACAGGCTGATATTGATAGTATAAAAAAGGTGGTTAAGGGAGCAAAGGTTGCATATATACAAAAATCCAGAGGTTATTCATTGCGCCCCTCATTTACAACCGACGACATAGCAGAGATGGTAAAGGCAGTAAGGGAAGTAAGCCCTGATACTATAGTAATAGTGGATAATTGCTATGGTGAGTTTGTAGAAAAGCGTGAGCCGACTGATGTCGGTGCTGATTTGATTATCGGTTCGCTTATCAAAAATCCTGGTGGAGGAATAGCCCAAACAGGTGGTTATATTGCAGGTAGAAAGGATTTGGTAGAGCTTTGTTCATACCGCTTGACCTGTGTTGGAATGGGCAAGGAAGTAGGTTGTACGCTTAATCAAAACAAAGAAATGTTTATGGGTCTGTTTTTTGCACCTGATGTTGTGGCTAATGCAGTTAAGACAGCTACATTTGCCATGAGACTTTTTACAATGCTGGGCTTTGAGTGTTTTCCTAAACAAGATGAAAAAAGAGGGGATATAATTACTGCAATTAGGCTTGGCAATGAGGACTTACTCACAGCATTTTGTCAAGGAATACAAAAGGGGGCACCAATAGATTCGTTTGTAACTCCAGAGGCATGGGATATGCCAGGATATGAGAGCAAGGTTATAATGGCTGCTGGAGCATTTAATATGGGAGCATCAATAGAGCTATCAGCTGATGCACCAATAAGGGAGCCATATGCAGCTTGGTTGCAGGGTGGCATTACATACACAAGTGGAAAGATAGGGATTATGCTTGCGGTACAGGAAATGTTAAACAGGGAATTAATAAAATTATAAGGATGTGAGGAAAATGGGAAAGAAAGTTAAAGAGGAAAGAGAAAAAAATAATAAGTCTGAATTAAAATTATCTAAAAAAAATTTAACAGCTGATGAGACTGTAAATAACGGAAATATTGAGGTTGTTGCTGTTGAGAAAAAACCAAAGAAAAAGCTGAAAGTCATAATTTCTTTGGTATTAATAATACTTATAATAATAACAGTATTTGTAATTTTTGTAATACTGAATAAAAATGATGGTGAAAAAATAGCAATAAGCTTATCGGAAAAGCTAGGCTCAACTGCTGAGAAGGCGGCAAAAAACGCTGATATTAAGCTTAAGAAATTATCAGATTATGATTTTATTAATGATTTAGGAGATTTTAGCGATATTTATGAGAGCAAGTCTACTATAAAAGTTAATGGAGTAAATGTTCCGGAGTGGGTAATTCTTTGCTATTCGGATAAAAGTGGAAAGCTGGAAGAAGTGGTATATTATAATTATAAAATACTCAAGGATAATGTTAACGGAATGAAAGTTAAAAAGAAGATTGATGTAAGTAAAATTGAAGATGGTGCTACAATTGAAGAGGTCGAGAAAATACTTAATTTAAAACCGATACAGGTCATAAGAAGTAATGATGATAAAAAGATTTACAAGTATAAGTATTATTATGAGGATAGTAAATCAAAGGATGAAAAATCATATTATATAACAATTATGTTGAATTTTGATGACAAGGTTATGGCAGTACAGGAAATTGAGGATGACTATATAACAAAGGTTCTTTCCTTGGAATGATTAGGTAAAATTATGGAATAATATATAGAACGATATTAGATGGAATTTTAGCATAGGTTACACGAATAAAACAAAAAGGTTGTTTATCGTCAATTTATTGTTTAAAATCGTTTAAAATTATTACAATATTAATACAAAAATTTTAGATAGGGCTTGTTAATGGGCTAAAAGGTTGACAAGTTTGCTTAATACTGATAAAATAATTTGAGTCATAAAAGGATTGATGAAATATATAGTATAAATCAATGAATAGGAGGGTTATGAATGGGAGAAAATAAGCTATGCTTAGGTTGCATGGAAAAAAAAGGTACAGCTTTAATTTGCCCTCATTGTGGATATGAAGAGGGAACTTCCTATTTACCGTCTTATATAAAACCCGGAACAATGCTAAATAATAGATATCTAGTAGGTAAATTGTTAATTAGTAATGGTGAAGGAGCTACTTATATCGGGTATGATACTGTCATTACTTGTAAAGTAGTTATAAGAGAATATATGCCCGAGAACCTTTGCACAAGGGTAAAAGGCAAGCCCATAATAAGCGTCAATTATAATCATTTGGCACAATATAAGGCATTGATGGCTGAATTTACTGAACTTAACAAGTCATTGGCAAAGATGAGAACATTAAGTCATATTGTGCCAGCACTTGACCTTTTTGCTGAAAACAATACAACATATGCAATATATGAGTATATAGAATCCATCAGCCTGATTGACTATCTAAAGGAAAATGCAGGGGAATTAAGCTGGGAACAGGTATCGAAGCTATTTCCACCTCTGTTTACGACTCTAGGTATAATTCATAATACTGGAATTATTCACAGGGGAATCAGCCCTAATACAATTTACTATACACCAAAGGGCGAATTAAAGCTTATGGATTTTTGTGTTTCAGCAGTCAGAACTGCAAATACAGAATTGGTTTCAGAAATATTTCAAGGCTATGCTGCACCTGAGCAATATTCATTGAGCAGCAGACAGGGAACATGGACTGATGTATATAGTATATGTGCAGTATTGTATAGAATTCTGACAGGTTGTATGCCAACTGATGCCTTAAGCAGAATGGATAATGATAATTTATGCCCACCTCATGAAATTAATACAAATGTTCCAAAGAATATATCAATGGTAATAATGGATGGGTTAAAGCTGGCTGGAAGAGAAAGAATACAAACCATAACTGAGCTTGTGACAAGATTGTTTGAGCAGGTTGATAATCAAGCAAAGGGCTATACTGCAACGATAACAATACCTAAAAGCAAGCTAGATGCAGTATTGAAGGAAGAAAAGCAAAATAATAGGTATATTGCTCCGGAAGTTAACTATGATGATATGTATGTGGATGAGGTAGAGGGCACAGAGGTTACACAGCAAAGCTCTTTGGAGAGGATTAAGGTTGCTGTTATCATAGGAGTATTACTTTTGGCTATTCTTATGGTTATAGTAACAATATTATTAAGTGTATTTAATGGAGATGATACAGAAAAAATCAAATCAGGCGTTGATAGTTTTTCTTCACTTGATAATGTAGTGATGGTTACAACAAATACTGAGGATATTACTACTGAAAGTACTGAAATTACAACTACTATGGAAGAAAAAGATAGTATAATGCCTAATTTAATAGGAAAATCCTTTGAAATTCAAAAATCAGCTCATGCTGGTTGGATTACTCTTGAGCCTGTTTATGAGTATAATAATGAGTATGAAAGTGGCTTGATTTTTGACCAGGAGATTCAGGAAGGCGAAAAATTTGCGAGTGGTAGCACAGTAAAGGTATGGGTAAGCAAGGGTTCTGAAAATGTTGTTATACCTAGCTTTGCTGGATTAAAACTTGATGATTATCTACAAAAATTAGCTGCTTTAGGAATTAGATATGAGCAAAAGGCAGAGGAGAATTTTAATTATCAGAACGGATATGTTACAAGAACAAGTAAAGAGCCTGGCAATACAATTAATGTAAAGAATGGAGATATATTGGTTGTATACTATGCAGAGAATCCTGATATAACTACTGATGCAACGAATTCTTCAACTGACAATAACGCAAATGGCAATCAGCAAGCGGATACAGTAATTGTTGTTGATTAAAACAAAGCTTTGCTGCATTATAACAGGAGATTTCTATTTATTTTTGTTATTGAATAAATAAAACAGATTGTCAAAACGATGTCTTAATTTTTATAAAAGTCTGATAATAAAATAAACAAAATATAATGGAAAAGATCTGTGTAATGTGCATGAGATCTTTTCCATTTTGGTTTTTATGATTGTTTTGAAGGTTGAAGATTCTTTTCTTTAATCTTAGGCTGGTGTTGATTCATTGATGATATCACCTTATTTATAAAGATATAAATGATCCCTGTGAATGCTGAGTATACGGCAATTTCAATGACTGTGGGAAGGACATATATTGGTATAATTTTTTGGAAAACGGCTCCTAACTGCCATGATAAAACAGCTGAAAAGGCAGGTACTAATATTAGGTCAACTGAGTTAAAGATATAATTGGTTGTTTTTGTAATAATAATGATGCGGCTGATATTGCATATGATATTACTTGCGAAGTATGAAATAATAATACCGTAAAAACCGATTAAAGGTACACAAATGAGTAGAACGGATATGCGTATTATATATTCAACAAGGTAGTTTAGTGTTGAAAAACTGTGTTTTCCAAGCCCTTTTAAAATGCCTTCTAGGATAATTTCAAGGTAGATAAAGGGAATAACAGGTGCAAGCACTACGATTGCATTACCACTTAAGGTATCTTCGCTAAGCATTATACCAATTTCTTTTCCATATGTAAACATAATGATTACAACAAATATTGAAAAAACAAAGGTTTGTTTTAGTGATTTTTCTATCAGGGAGGATACCTTTAAATGATTATTAGCAATTCTTTCACGAGATATTTCTGGTACTAATATACATGATAGACAACATAAAACTACTGATGGAAAGAAGATTGTAGGTAGAATTATAGCCTCAAAAATTCCATATTGGCTTAATGCAAGGTCTGTTGAATTTCCGAATTGCTTTAGGGTAAGAGGAAGTAATGCTTCATTTGTACTGCTTAAAATTGAGATTATGTAGCTGTTAAGAATAATTGGAATAGTAAGACTAATAAATTTAATGAAACCCATGCTTGCTTTATTTGATGTATTTTCGCTTGACTTTATACGAAGAAATGAGATTATAAGAAATAAACAGCTTAAGATTTCTGAAATTAAAATGCTTATCGCAATAGAGGAAAATATGGTCATTTTATTTGATTTTACCATGAATACAGTTAAAAAGGCTATTATACCAGAGCGGATAAAAAACTCCAGTGCTTCAGCAGCAGAGGGGATGAGAATTTTTCTGTAAGCATGAAAATATCCCTTTATACATGCAGAAAGTGCTGATAAAGGCAGGCAAAAGGAAATGATTTTTATAGAAATGACGGTATCAGGATTTTTCAGTATTTTTAAACCTAAAAAATCTGAAAATATAAATATGATTGTGCTTACGAAAATACTAAGTGAAAGACAGAAAAAGATTGCGTATAGAAATATTTTATTTGGAGAACCACTTGGCTTACTGATTTCTTCAGAAACAAAACGGCTGGTTGAGACAAATATATTTCCGGTGGAAATTACAGTAGCAAATCCAAAGAAAGTATATATGAGAGATGCAATTCCAACTGCAGATGTACCTAGATTTCGTGTTATGAAAATATTAAGGAGTAATGATAGGGCTTGTAGAGCAATCTGGATTGCAGTTAGAATAATTGTGTCTTTTGCAATGCTGTTTTTATTCATTTTATTCCTCCATAGTATTTGTAGTTTACTTTTCTATCATTATATATTTTATTAAAATCACTTCAAAATAATACATTAAAATAATAATATGGGAAATTAAGGTTATACAGCAAAGAATACAATAATACTAAGGATTTTTTACATTTGTATTGACGATTAATTTTAAATATTATATAATTAATTGTATAAATATGTTTGAGAATATGTTAACTCAGGAGGAAATTTTATTGGGAAATAAAGTATCAGTATCAATTTTAAGTGCAGATATGACAAGACTTGCGGAGGTTATTAAGGAACTTGAAAATGCAGAGGCTGATATGTTGCATTTTGATGTTATGGATGGTGTTTTTGTTGATAATATCTCCTTTGGAGTGCCGCTTTTAGACGCAGCAAATAAATGCACTGAAATGTTTATGGATGTACACTTGATGATAATTAATCCTTATAAATATATAGAGCAATTTGTCAATGCTGGTGCAGATATGATAACCTTTCACATTGAAAGCGAATCCGATGTTAGGAAAACAATAGATAAAATTCATAGTATGGGAAAAAAGGCTGGCTTATCTATCAGACCCAAAACTCCTGTTGATGTGTTAATTCCATATCTGAATATATTGGATATGGTGCTTATTATGTCCGTAGAGCCTGGCTTTGGCGGACAGGAATTTATAGTTGATTCGTTGCAGAAGGTAAGAGAGTTAAAAAAGCTGATTGATGATAGTGGAAGGAAGATTGATATACAAATTGATGGGGGAATCAATGATGATACAGCAAAGCTTGCTGTTGAAGCAGGAGTTAATGTGCTTGTATCGGGTAGTTATCTATTTAAAAGCGATAATATGAAAGAGGCAATAATGGTTCTTAAAAATATCAGATAGTTTGCAAAACAGCAAGCTTTTCAATTGCTTTATCATTTTCAACACATTGGTAATATTCTTTTGTAATTGAATATGGAAAATCACCTTTACCAATAATCTTACCATATTCTAAAAGAAAGTTGTAGATTTTTTTCTCAGATTCAAAACTTGTTTCAATAATTAAGCGAAACATATCATCCTTATAATAAAGTTGACTACGGATTATTTCTATATCATTATTGAGGAGTTGACGGCAGAGGATAATCATAGTGTTAAAATCATCAAATTCTGTTGTAAGGGCAATTAGATTAGGTTTATTTGCTTTTTCATGCACATTATCACTATCTTCAATAACAGAAATATACATGAGACAACCGCCATCGTTTGATGAAAATGCCTCAATAAACAGGTTGTCAGAACTAAAATCAATATCAACTTTTTGCTGGATTTTTTTAAGCAGGGATATAATCATGTTTTTTGTTTCAAGACTATTGCTTTCAAGCCTGCTAAAATCCATTTGATAGTCACACATATCATTAAATGATAGTATTACTTTCACAGTTGATTTGCTGATTCGTTCGATGATCATTACTTCACCTCGATTTATATACAGTAAGTAATATTCAGCTACTTACAAATATTTTAATAAAGATAAAAACGGAGGAACAATTTTGAATACTAAAATGAAAGCTGAAAAAACTATATACTTCGACTTAATGCTAACTTTAGTACCAATAGCTTTTATGTCGTATTCATATTATGGAATTAGAACTCTTATATTGTGTATAATTGCAATGGTTACTTGTCTTATAACCGATTACATATGCATATTATTGGGAGGTAAAAAGTTTAAAGTTGAGGATTTAGATTCTGTAGTTACGGGTATGATAATTGCATTAATGATGCCTGCTTCGATTTCATACAATATACTTATGTTAACCTGCTTTGTGTCAATTATTATTGGAAAACAGGCTTTTGGGGGTAGGAGGAATCTGGTATTTTCGCCTGCTGCAGTAGGTTTTATATTTTCGTCTATTTCGTGGAAAAATCATGTTATGTTATATCCAAGGCCATATTCGGAATTAGAGATTACATCTACTGTATCGAACACATTATATCCTTCATTATCGAGTATAATAAATACTACGGAAACTGTAAATGTATCGGATACTGATTTAATGTTAGGGAATTTTATGGGGCCAATGGGTGCAACAAGCATAATAGTGTTGTTGGTTTGCGGAGCTGTACTTATGTTCAGGAAGAGCATTTCAACAATGACTGCATTAGGTACGATAGGAACGATTACGACTTACTCTTTTTTGTTTCCAGTAGGTAATTCTCCGATAAAATATACGCTATATCAACTTATAGGTAATATGGTTGTTTTTGGAACAATATATATATCGGCTGATTTAAGAATAACACCCAATTCCAAAATACCAAGACTTATTTATGGAATAATCATTGGATTTTTCACTTGTTATTTAACAAGGGAACTGAAGGTAGAAAATGCAATAATTTATGCTACAATAATAGCTTGCCCTTTAGCTATGGCAATGGATGATTATACTGCAAGGGTTAAGGCAAGGTTAAATAAGTTTTATATAGAAAAGATTCAGCCGGAGATACAAAAGGCAAGGCAAAAGTTATCAGATAAGTTAAGGAATAGTGGTGAGAATGATGAAATTAAAGGATAAAATTGTTTTACAGGGACTATTTGAAAGAAATATAGTCTTGGTCAGCGGTTTAATTGTTACAACGGTTATTATGTGTGTAAATACAATTAAGTCAGGACTTTTTCTAATTTATGCTTTTTCGACAATTACATTTTTATCAATAATGATTGCATCGTTTTTACCACGAAAAATCGTATTTACCTTGCGTATTATATTATATACCTTAATTGCGTCCTTAGTGTATGTACCAGTTGCAATGCTTGCACAACATATTTTCAGTAAGGAAGTTGTTGAATTTGGTATATATTTTCCGCTTTTGACAGTAAATGCAATGTTAGTTTCGCAAACAGAAGTGGATTACTTTAAAATGCCAAAAGGGAAAATGTTATTTTCAGTTATATTTTATATATTGGGCTTCGATATTGTTGTATTTATTTTTTCATTTATAAGAGAAATGATTTCATTTGGAACAGTTAATGAAAATATTGTAGGGGTTACCTTATCAGCAGAGAGCTTATCTAAGCCATTTGGTGGATTTATACTTTTAGGCTTATCTATGGCTGCGTTTAGATTTATAATGAATATAGTAAAGAGCTGGAAGGCTAAAAGCGAATAATAAGGGTGGATGAAAATGACAATAGTTAATATATTATTTGCGTCACTACTATCAAATTTAATTTTCTCAAGGGCATTGGGAATTAGTACAATTCTAATTGCCTCAAAGAACAAAACTAATTTGATAAGTTTAAGTTTTGTGATAACTTTCTTTACAACAGTAGGCTCAATGTTGGCTTATTTTGCTGATAAGATTATAATAAAAAATAATATTGAATTAATGTTTCAGCCGATGATTTACATAATCATAATATCGATTATATATATATCAAGCCTTTTATTATTAAGGGCAATAAGTGAAAATTTATTTGGAAAGCTAAAGAAATACATTCATATTTCAGCATTTAATTGCATTGTACTTGGTGCATTGATGATTACTTCAAACTTAAGTAAGGTTAATTCTAGCACAGAACTATTGTTTTCAGACTATGTTATGATGGGGTTTAAGTTAGGGATAGGGTTTTTGGTTGCATCATATATTTTAAAAATAGCTCATGTGAAGCTGGATTCAGAAGAGGTGCCGAAAAGCTTTAGGGGTTATCCGATACTGATGATTTATATAGGAATAATTTCGATGGCACTCTATGGGGTTAGTGTCCTTTAAAAAAGAGATACTATTACAAAGAAAGAAAATGTGCAAAAGGGAGCAATAAAAATGAGAAGGGACAAAGGAATAAAGATATATAAATCAAAGCCTAAAAGAAGAGGAAGGAGTCGCAGTAAGTTCAGGCGTATTTTATCTGCTGTTCTTACGATTGTCATTGCATTTGGATTAGGATTTTTAGGATACAGTGTTGGTGAGCCGATTTTAAAATATATTAAAAATAAAGATAAGTACTCATCAGGTACAAGTGAGTTTATTCCACCAATAGCTGAAACATCGGAATCTAATAATAGTGAAAATTCAGATATGTCTGATAGTTCATCTGATGAAAGCAAGCAATCCATTGTCAATAAAAAGGGAAATTTCTTTGGATATGTATTAAGTGTAGATGATTTAAGCAGTAAATCCAAACTTAGCAATGCCTTGCTAGAAATCAAATCAAATACCAGTGCGACATCAGTTGTTGTTCCATTGAAATCTAGCGGAGGCTATATAAATTATGCAACAGGTATTGAGGATGCTGGAACAGCAGGTGCAGTTAAATCTACGCTTACATTAGATGAAATAATTTCAGAGGTAAAAGCTAATGGATTAAAACCAGTTGCGGAAATAAGCACATTAGCGGATAATATTTATCCTAAAATGTATGGAGATACAGCATTCAGGTTTGAAAATCAGGATATTTTATGGTTGGACAATAGTCCAAGCAATGGTGGAAAGCCATGGATGTCGCCATTTAGTGCAGGAACAAAGTCATATTTATCTAGGATTACAGCTGAAATATCTCAAGCAGGCTTTGATGAGATTATATGCACGGATATATCATTCCCTTATTTTAGAAATTCTGATTTAAGTTATATAGGCAGCATAGTTAAAAGTGAAACAAGATATCTTGCATTGGTCGAGGTAGCAAATCAGATTATCAGCACAGCACAGCAAAACAATTCAAATATTATAATTGAAGAGTCAGCAGTTAAGATTATTAATGGAACCAGTGAAATTTACAAGCCAGATGAAATAGACAATGCAGTTTTTATAGCAAAAATCAGTCTGGATGAAGCGGGTGACACCATAACTTCGACAAGTGGTGAAATTTCATTAACAGAGGTAGGAAATACAGATAAGGTTAAAATAATTATTCAGGAATTGGAGAAGGTTTTTGGGAAAAGCAAAGTGGTGCCATCATTACTGTCGGATGAATATACAGAGGATGAGTTTAATCAATTATTATCGGAATTATCAGACAGTGGGTATAATTCATATATTATAAGATAAGAAAAGGGATGCGTTAGATGCATCCCTTTTATAATAAACTAAAAAAAGTGTTCTGTATTATTACAGAACACTTTTTTTATCGATATAATTAAACTCCTATTTTAGCTGTTGATACTGGAACTCCAACACCCATAGTTGATGTAACAACACATGATCTGATATAAGTTCCTTTAGCAGCAGCTGGCTTAGCCTTAACAATAGCATCAATAAGTGTTTTAAAGTTTTCATCAAGCTTTTCTGCACCGAAGGAAGCCTTGCCGATAGGGCAGTGGATAATATTTGTCTTATCAAGACGGTACTCAATCTTACCAGCCTTTGCCTCAGCAACAGCCTTAGCTACATCAGGAGAAACAGTACCAGCTTTTGGGTTTGGCATTAATCCACGAGGACCAAGAACCTTACCAAGACGACCAACAAGTCCCATCATATCAGGGGAAGCTATAACAAGGTCAAAATCCATCCAATTTTCCTTCATGATTTTATCAACTAAATCTTGACCGCCAACATATTCAGCACCAGCAGCCTTAGCTTCCTCATATTTATCTTCTTTACAGAACACACAAATTCTAACATTTTTACCTGTACCATTAGGCAATACAACAGCACCACGAACCTGTTGATCAGCATGTCTTGAGTCAACACCCAAACGAACATGAACCTCAACAGTTTCGTCAAATTTAGCCTTAGCATTTTTACAAACTAAATCAAAAGCCTCAGCAGAATCATATTGTTTTGAACGGTCAACAGTTTTTAAACTGTCAACATATTTTTTGCCACGTTTCATTAATTATCCTCCTCTTAAGTGGTAATACTGAAATGCTAAATTTAAAAACGCATAACAGTTAACGGAAACATCCTCCCACCATTTAGACAATGCATAATCGTAGTGATTAGCAAAGTAAATAAATAGGCATTATATTTTTATATTAAGCTTAGTCAACGACTTCAACACCCATAGAACGAGCAGAACCCTCAATCATGCTCATAGCTGACTCTATACTACTAGCATTAAGGTCTTGCATCTTTGTTTCTGCAATTTTTCTAACTTGTTCTTTAGTGATTTTTGCAACCTTAGTTTTATTAGGAACTCCTGAACCCTTTTCAATGCCACAAGCCTTTTTAATAAGAACTGAAGCAGGTGGAGTTTTAGTGATGAAAGAGAATGAACGGTCTGCATAAACAGTGATTACAACTGGAATAATCAAACCAATATCGTTCTTTGTTCTTTCGTTAAATTCCTTAGTAAAAGCCATGATATTAACACCATGCTGACCTAGAGCAGGACCAACTGGTGGAGCAGGTGTTGCTTTACCTGCAGGGATTTGTAGTTTAATATAACCTACTACTTTTTGTGCCATGCTTTTGCACCTCCATAAAAAATGTGGTAAATGGCGAGATAAGGTAAATATCTCTCCCACCGCAAGCAAAAATTTTGCAAGCGTTTAAAAAATTAAAAATCGTCCTTTTTGATGACTTGATTAAGAGCAAGGGTAGCAGGAGTGTCACGACCAAACATAGAAATGAGCACATCAACAGTACCTTCATCAAGATTAATTTTTTGAACAATACCCTCCAAGCCATCCATAGCAGTGCCAGAAACCTGTATACGATCACCAACATTAAAGTTTACTTCAACTCTTGACAACTCAACGCCAAGAGCTTCTACTTCTTTTTCGGTTAAAGGAGTCGGTTCAGAAGCAGGACCCACGAAACCAGTAACGCCTCTAGTATTTCTGACAATATACCAGGAGTCATCAGTATAGACCATTTTAATAAGAACATAGCTAGGGAAGATTTTCCTCTCTACTTCTTTAACCTTATTATCAGTAATTTCGGTAACCTTTTCTGTAGGAACTCGAACCTCCTGAATTAAATCCTGCAATTTTCTGTTTTCGACTACTTTTTCGATATTTTGAGCTACTTTATTTTCGTAGCCTGAATATGTGTGGATAACATACCATTTTGCTGCATCTGACATCTATTTTCCTCCTTATATTAATTAACAAATTAGCCTTGCTTAAGTATTAATCTAAGGAGAGCTGTAAGACCAGTATCCAAGCCGAAGATAAACAGCATAATAACCCCAGTAAAGGACAAAACAACTAGGGTGTTATTAAATACTTGTTTTTTTGATGGCCAAACAACCTTACTGAATTCGCTTTTAAGGTCTTTAAAATATTTAGCGACCTTCATTCCAAACGAATTTCTTTTGGTTTTTGATGATTTAGCAGAGGCTTTCTTGCTATCTTTTTTTTCGTTTACATTATCTTTAGACATAACATTTACCTCCGCTTATTTTGTTTCCCTGTGCAAAGTATGCTTTCTACAGAATTTACAGTGCTTACGCATTTCAAGTCTGTCAGGGTCATTTTTCTTGTTTTTCTTCGTGTTGTAGTTACGCTGCTTGCATTCTGTACAAGCCATAGTGATTTTAACTCTCATATCGGCACCTCCTGATGAAAAATTCTTTCGGACACCCCGAAAGCTAGAGCTGTTTGCCTCCCTCGAAAAGCTAAGAGGTCTTGCAGTTTTCAGCAGAGTAGTGATAGCCATAATCTACTAAAAACAAGCAAAAAAATAGACCTCCAAAAGAGGTAATTCAAGTATATCATACTTTATTCCAAAATGTCAAGTATTTTTCAAATAATTTTTATTTATAGACTAATATAATAAGTAAGGTATGATTTTATTAAATTTATCATTTACTAAATGATAATGTCATATAGTATAAAAAAGGTCAAGTTTGAAATATATACTATTAACTAATCAATATTTTTTATATTCTGTGTTAAATTTTTTATATTAATTTTTAGATAAATTCAATAAAAATACTTGCAGAATATTTTGGAATGTGATATAATGTATTGATTAGTAACGGTATATTATTAATTTTATAGTTTTAAAGGAGCTTTTTCTATGTCTAAAATTAAAGTTGCAGTAATTTTTGGCGGAGTTTCGAATGAACATGATATATCGCTTGTTTCAGCAACAAATGTGATTGAAAATATACCTAAAGATAAATATGATGTAATGTGTATTGGGATAACAAAAAAAGGCAGATGGCTTTATTATCCAGGACCTGTTTCATGCATAGAATCTGGCGAGTGGGAAAAGAATCCTGATTGTGCAATGGCTGTTATATCTCCCGACACTCTTCATAAGGGGATTATTACCATTGAAAATGGGGAGGCAACAATAAGAAAGATTGATGTAGTGTTCCCAGTTTTGCATGGAAAGAATGGGGAGGACGGCACAATACAGGGCTTGCTTGATATGGCGAAAATTCCGTATGTAGGGTGTGGACTTCTTGCGTCAGCATCGTGCATGGATAAGGCTCATACTCACACCCTACTTGATTATAATGGTATAAAAACTGCTAAGTGGAGAGCGGTTACCTTCAGAGAGATAAGTAATCTTGATGAAGTCTGTTCAAAAATAGGTGATGAATTAGGTTTTCCGTTGTTTGTCAAACCAGCGAATTGCGGTTCTTCAATTGGAATAAACAAAGCTAAAAATATTGATTCGCTTAAGGAGGCAGTTAAGCTAGCATTTTCTCATGATAATAAGGTAATCGTTGAGGAATTTATCAAGGGCAGGGAGTTGGAGGTCGCTGTATTCGGTTATGACAGCCCGTTTGCATCGTTTGTAGGTGAGATAGAGCCTTGTAATGAGTTTTATGATTTTAATGCTAAATATATTGCTAACTCATCAAAATTGCATATTCCAGCAAGGATTGATGATGATAAGGCTAAAAAAATCAGGGAAATTGCTGTTGAGGCGTATAAGATAATGGGCTGTAAAGGTCTGGCGAGGGTTGACTTTTTCCTTGCTGAAAGTGGAGAAATAATTTTAAATGAGATAAACACAATGCCAGGTTTTACGCCTATTAGTATGTATCCAAAGCTTATGAATGATGTTGGAATGGGGTATTCTTATCTTCTTGATAAGCTTATTGAACAGGCGATTGACAATTCAGACAGGTAAATCGGCTTAATAAAGGGGTTTGTGAATGACATGGAGAAAATGAGTGACTTTGCAATTGGTGTTTTTGATTCAGGAGTTGGTGGATTAACTACTGTTAAAGAGCTGAATAGAATACTTCCGAATGAAGATATAATTTATTTTGGAGATACAGCGAGGATTCCTTATGGGAGCAGGAGTAAGGAAACAATTCTTAAATATGCAAATGAGGATATAAATTTTCTGAGGCAGCATGGGATAAAAATGATTATTGCAGCCTGTGGCACTGTAAGCTCCGTTATTAACACGAAAAAGCTTGTTGATGATATTCCATTTACTGGTGTTTTATTGCCAGCTGTTCAAGCAGCATGCAGTGCAACAGTTAATGGGAAAATTGGTGTTATCGGTACTCAAGCAACAATAAAAAGCGGCAGCTATGGAAGGGCGATTAAAACCATAAGACCAAATACTTTTGTAGTGGGGAAGGCATGTCCACTTTTTGTTCCGCTTGTTGAGAATGGTTATACAGACAGGGGTAACAAGGTTGCAAGGATAGTTGCTGAAGAATATCTTGAGCCAATAAAAAATGAGGGAGTTGATACTCTTATTTTGGGTTGTACGCATTATCCTCTGCTTAAGGATATAATTGCTGATATAATGGGTGAGGAAGTTACGCTTATTTCTCCGGGTGAGGAGGCAGCAAAATTTGCAAATCTCTGTCTTTTAGAGCAAAATCTTTTAAATACCAGCAATAAAATTGGTAAGAATACATTTTATGTAAGTGATAGTGTTGAGATGTTCGAAGAGAATGCAAAGCAATTTTTAGGTCATGATGTTCATGGCAATGTTTTTAAGGTTGATATTAATTAGAAGGAATATATAGGGACGATATATCTTTCTATATCATTTCTGTAAAAGGTGATTGGATTTGAAAAAAAAAGTATTAATAGAGATGAAAAGTATACAGACTGTTGCGAATAACGAAAGGTCAGAGATGGAATTAACGACAACAGGGACCTTTGATGAAAAGGATGGCACATTTTTGATTTCATATGAGGATTCGGAGGCGACAGGCTTTGAGGGTTCAGTTACTGATATAACTGTAACGAAAAATGAGTTAGCTTCAATTATTAGGAGTGGAGCAACAACTTCAAATCTGGTAATTGAACATGGTAAAAAGCATTTTTGCCACTATGCAACGCCATTTGGTGAGTTTATTGTAGGAATCAATACAAAGAAGATTGAAAACAATTTAACAAGCGAAGGTGGAAATCTTTATATGAAGTATACGATTGATTTAAACTCAACTTATATGTCAGATAATGAGATTTATTTCAATATAAAAAGCTTGAATTAAGTTAAAAGCAAATATATAGTTTAAAGGGGAAAATGTTGAGATGTCTAATTTAATTAAGCTTGCGTCAGATGAGCTAAATGAAATAATTTTAAATGCTTTAGGCAGATTGGTTTCGGATGGAAGTATTTCTCTTGAGCCAATATCTCCTTTCAATATAGAAATACCAGCTGATAAATCTCACGGCGATTTTGCTACAAATGTTGCAATGGTTTGTGCTAAGCCATTTAAAATGCCACCAAGAAAGATAGCAGAGCTTATTTCTGAGCAGCTTGTTTTGGACGGCACGATGTTTGAACATGTAGAAATCGCTGGTCCTGGATTTATCAATTTTTTTCTAGGCAGACGCTGGTTCTCATTGGCTTTACAGGCTGTTTTAGACGAAAAGGGGAATTATGGCAAAACAGATACTGGAGAAAATAAAAGGATTTTACTGGAATTTGTATCAGCTAATCCAACAGGTCCTATGCATATAGGAAATGCACGAGGCGGAGCTATTGGCGATTGCCTTGCAAGTATTTTGCAATCTGCAGGCTATAATGTTGAGAGAGAATTTTATGTAAACGACGCAGGAAACCAGATTGAAAAGTTTGCGACATCACTTGAAGTAAGATATTTGCAGATTTATAAAGCTGGAATTGAAATGCCAGAGGATGCATATCAGGGAGAGGACATTATTGCACATGCTAAGGGATTTGCAGAAATTTATGGTGATAAATATGTAGAAGTTTCCTCAGAGGAACGCAGAAATGCACTTGTTGATTATGCGTTACCAAAAAATATTCAGGCTCTTGAGGATGATTTAAAAAAATATAGAATTGTATATGACAACTGGTTTAGGGAAAGCACCTTGCATGAAAATGGTGATGTGGACAAGATAGTTGAGCTGTTGAAGGAAAAGGGTTGTACCTATGAATTAGATGGTGCTATATGGTTTAGGGCAACGGACTTCGGTGCGGACAAGGATTTTGTACTTGTTCGTTCAAATGGAATTCCAACCTATGTAGTACCAGACATAGCATATCATTATAACAAGCTGGTTACAAGGGGCTTTGATAAGGCTATCGATGTTCTGGGAGCAGACCATCATGGCTATGTTCCAAGACTGAAAGCAGCTCTTACAGCACTTGGAGTTGATGCAAATAAGCTAGATGTTATCATTATGCAAATGGTTCGTCTAATGCGTAATGGTGAGGTTGCTAAGCTTTCAAAGCGTTCTGGAAAAGCAATTACTCTTGTAACATTGCTTGAAGAGATTTCAATTGATGCAGCTAGATTCTATTTTAATTTAAGAGAGGCAAACTCACATTTTGAATTTGACTTGGATTTGGCAGTTGAAAAGTCATCACAAAATCCAGTATACTATGTTCAGTACGCACATGCGAGAATTTGCAGCTTGATTTCCAATCTGTCAGCTGAGGGAGTTGATATTAGTGATGTTAGTTTAGCTCAGCTTGATATATTGGACAAGCCACAGGAGATTGAGCTTATCCGACATATGGCAAATTTACCGAATGAAGTGGATTTTGCTGCAAAATCATATGACCCATCAAGAATAACAAAATACACTATTGAGCTTGCAACACTTTTCCATAAATTTTATGATGCCTGCAGTGTTAAAAACGCTGAAACAGAAGAATTAAAGAAGGCAAGACTTGCTTTGTGTGAAGCAGTTAGACAGGTACTTAGAAACTCACTTACTATGCTGAAAATTGAGTGTCCTGAAAAAATGTAGGAAGAAATATTATAAAATAAAGGAAAGAAAGGATAATGTAACATAATGGATATTCCGGAACGATTGCCTATGCTCCTTGGAGGAGCTTTGGAGGAAGGTTTAAAATTAAAAGGAATGCCACAGGAAGAATGTACTGAGGAGTGGGTATTAAGAAATTCTTTGGTATATGAGGAAATTTTGAACGAATATATGGACACAGGAGTTGATGGAATCTGTGTTCCAACTGAGCGTTCAAATAGTGAAAATTTAAAACATTTTAATCTTGAAAATCATGTAAAAAGATTAAATTATGATTTAATCATGCTTACAAAGGATAGCCTACCTAATGGAGTGTTGGTAGCTGGGTGCTTGTCATCACTTAACAAGGATGATATTAAGTTTTGCAAAACAGAATTTTTTGAAATGTTTTATATTTTTTTGGACCAGGCAACAGCTTTAGCTAATGCAGGAATAGATTTCTTTTTAATTGAAAATATGATTTCATTATTTGAGGCAAGAGCGGCAGTTTTTGCTTGCAAAAGATTTGGAATTCCTGTTTTTGTAACGATGTCAGCAAATGAGCATGGTGTAACTTCTTTGGGTAGTGAATTATTACCGAGCTTAATTTGTTTACAGGAATTAGGGATATCTGGCTTTGGTTTTAACTGTGAACCAGATTTAAGATATATAGAATTATTTGAAAATTTATCGCATTATTCAAAAGTCCCTCTAATTGCAAAAATAAACAGTAGTTTGGAGGGTAGTGAATCTGATATTTCAGAATTTACTGAATTGCTTTTAAAAAACGGAGTTGAAATTATAGAGTGCGGCAAAGGCATTGAATTAAATCAAATCAAAGAGATAAGAAGGTGCATCGATAAATTTGATTTACATATGGTTAATTTAGAAAAATATAATGGCCAAATTGTACTTGCAAATGATAATAATGCATATCTCCTCTCTTCTGAAAGCATTGAATTGAGTGAGCCAATAAGATGTTCAGTGGATATGTCAAGTGAAATATTTGAAATGAACGAGTCTTTTACAGGAGTTGTTACGGTGGAATTATTGAACTATGATGATGCGATGTTTTTTTGCCGTAATGCACACATGCTTACTTTGCCAGTAATATTTAAATCAGAAAGCAAGATAGCACTTGAATCGGGCTTACTGCTATTTAGCGGTAGAGCGATGATAGATAGTGATTGCAGTTTAGACAGGGAAGAACTGGAGAAACTGGCGGGGAAATATGGTGCAATAGTTTACTAATTTAATATGTTTAAAATTACAAAACAGTTACAGATTGCAAAAAAACTTGTACATTTTAGACAACTAAATTAAGTAAATCACTTATTTTTTCTAATCTATCACGCAGATTTAACAATTTGTTAACAAATTGAATGAATTATTATGTTACAATCTGTAATATATGAGGCGTTATGTTTATGTAGGTCTAGTTCCCAATTAAAGTAATTGTGGAGAGACTGATATAATAATTTATCATTATTTATGGTTTGTATATATAATCTTAACTATCCTTCCGTCGAGGAGGTTAGGATTGGGATTTTTATGGATGTATTCGGCGGAGAAATGGAGTATGATATGTCTAATAGACTATTTCAGGGTTTTATTCAGCAAATGAAGGATACTATTGAAACAACGATAGGCGTTGTTGATGAAACGGCTAATGTTATTGCTTGCAGTGACCCATCAAAGATAGGTACTACAAATGAATTTGTGTCAATGGATTTAAGTGATTCGCATGATATTTTTATCAGAGATGGACATACATATAAGCCGTTCGGCTCGAAGCCGAAGCCTGAATATGCTGTTTTTGTTGAGGGTGTTGACGAAATGTCGGCGAAATATGCCAATATTATGTCAATAACACTATCAAATCTGAAGCAATATTATGATGAAAAATATGACAGGAATAATTTTATAAAGAATGTTGTACTAGATAACATTCTGCCTGGTGATATAGTTATAAAGGCAAGAGAACTTCAGTTTAACGCAGAAATTAGCAGGGTTGTTCTGTTAATCAGAATAGTATCTGCAAATGATATTTCAGCATTTGATGTAATACAAAATCTTTTCCCAGATAAAAACAAGGACTTTGTGTTCAATATAACAGAGTCTGACATTGTTTTAGTTAAGGAAATAAAAAATGATGTAGAATCAAAGGATTTAGAGAAATTGGCTCGTTCAATCTCTGATACATTGAGCAGTGAATTCTACACAAGAGTAAATGTTGGAATAGGAACCGTTGTTGTTGGGGTTAAGGATTTAGCACGCTCATTTAAGGAAGCACAGGTTGCACTTGAAGTGGGTAAGGTTTTTGATACTGACAAGGTAATTATCAGTTACGATAATCTCGGTATTGCAAGGCTTATATATCATCTTCCAACAACATTATGTGAAACATTTTTACAAGAGGTTTTTAAGAGGGGTAGTATTGAGTCATTGGACCATGAAACACTATTTACTATACAGAAATTTTTTGAAAACAATCTAAATGTATCTGAGACCTCAAGAAAACTGTTTGTACATAGAAATACATTAGTATATAGGCTTGAGAAGATTAAAAAGCTTACAGGACTTGATTTGAGAGAATTTGATCATGCAATAATTTTCAAGATTGCATTAATGGTAAAAAGATATTTATCATCCAATCCTGTTAAATTCTAGAATTTGTGAATAAAAAAGGACGTTTGAACAGCAAATGCCCACAATAATTGCCTGATACTTTACGGTGTTAGGCAAACTTATTCAATTCGTGGTCGCATATTTTGACAACAAGTTTAAAAAATATGCATTATCGATGTTTAATCGCGAACTCACTGAAAGGATGTGCTTATACTTTGGTTGAGCTGAAAAATGTTTCAGTAAAATATCCAAGTGGTGTTGAAGCATTAAAAAATGTTAACCTAACGATTAATGATGGGGATTTTGCATTTGTTGTAGGTTCTTCAGGTGCAGGAAAAAGTACATTAATTAAACTTATATTAAGGGAAATAGAAGCAACAAAGGGTACAGTAATAGTCAATGGATTTAACTTGAGTAAGCTTAAGAGGGATAAGATTCCTAAGTTAAGGCGTACGATTGGGGTAGTTTTTCAGGATTTCAGGTTGATTCCAAATATGACTGTATATGAGAACATTGCGTTTGTATTAAGGGTTATAGATGCACCGCTTAAATACATAAGAAAGCGTGTTCCATATGTAATAAGTCTAGTTGGCTTGCAACACAAAGTACATTCGTATCCGGATGAATTATCTGGTGGCGAGCAGCAAAGAGTTGCATTAGCAAGAGCGTTGGTGAATGACCCACAGCTAATTATTGCCGATGAGCCGACGGGAAATATAGACCCGGAGCTATCATATGAAATAGTTGAATTATTAAAGGGGATTAATAATTGCGGCACAACCATTCTGATGGTTACACATGAACATGATCTGGTAAGACATTTTGGCGGAAGAATAATTAGTATTAATTCTGGTTCAGTTGTCTTTGATGAAATTATAGGAGGCAACGATGAGATTAAATAGTGTAAAATACCTTTTTAAACAGGGCACAAGAAATATAGCATATAATAAATTAATGGCTTTTGCATCTTTTTGTGTTCTTTTAGTTTCACTATTACTTGTAGGTTTTTCGCTGTTGTTTTATGTGAATATAAATTTATTAGTGGCTGATATTGAGGCGAAAAACGAGGTTATAGTTTTTTTGGATGAGGATACAAGTGATGAGAGGATTAATAGTATTAACAAAAGTTTGAAGGCAATGGAAAATATAGATACTGTTGTATTTTACTCAAAGGAAGAGGCTTTTGCTCATTTGAAGGCGAGCATGGCGGATTCTGAGGTGCTTTTTGATTCAATGGGTGATGATAATCCTCTTGTTGATTCATTTAAAATAAGAATTAAGGATATTAATTTCACAGATGAAACTGTTAGCGAGATTGAAAAGCTTGATAATATATTATCTATAAGAGCGCCGCTTGAGTTTGTTGATATTCTTACAGGTCTTAAAAGAGTAATTTCGATAATATCAGTTTCAATAATAATAGCCTTGATAATTGTATCGATGGTAATAATATCGAATACCACAAAAGCGAGCGTTTTTGCAAGGCGTAAGGAAATCAGCATAATGAAATATGTCGGAGCTACAAATGCTTTTATAAGAATACCTTTCTTTGTGGAGGGTATGCTTACAGGGATTTTGTCGGGTGTAGCAGCAACCTTAACAACATGGTTTGGATATGATGCATTGGTAAGAGTGTTAACACAGGACAATGATATTTTAAAAATATTTGGAACAGGTTCACTTGTTCCTTTTAAAGACCTAGCTTTATCAGTAGCGGTATCATATATGGTTGCAGGAGCAGTTCTTGGTGCTATTGGATGTGTAATTAGTACAAGGAAGCATTTAAAAGTATAGTTATTTACTTAATGAATTGCAAAGAGGGGCTTTATAATGAGTATTATCAAAGTTAAGACAAATCTTTTGAAGATGATGGCATTGATCATATGTGTAGTAGTTTCAATGGGTGCTTTTACATATAGCAAGCAACACGCTTATAAGGCGTCTGCAACAAAATCGATAAATGAGCTTGATAAGCAAAAAAGTCAAAACAATGCAGCAATTAAGGAGTTGGAAGAAAAGATAGCTGCTCTTGAGGGTAATAAAGAAGAGCAAGAGGCATATCAACAACAGCTTGCTGAGAAGATAAAGTTACAGAATGAAAATATTGAAATTCTTATGAATCAGATTGAAGATATTAACAATCAGATTTTACAAAAGCAAGATGAGATTACTAATTTGGAAGAAGAGATAAGTCGTCAGGAGGTAGAGATTGCTGATGGCTTGGAGAAGTTTAAATTGCGTATAAGGGCAATGTATATATCCGGTAATGACAGTTTAGCAGCAGCTTTGGTAGGAGCAACAGATTTTTATGATATGCTCGCTAAGATTGAGTTAATGTCAAGGGTTGCAAAATATGATGATGAGCTTATTGAAGGACTTGTTGCAGAGCTTAATGAATATAATCAGAATATTGAAATTTTGAATTCACAAAAAGCTGAGCTAGAAGTGTCGATGGCAGAGTTGAATGTAAAGAAAGATGAGGTTCAGGCTGCGTTAGATGCACTTAATGCTGATATGCAGAAGACTCAAGAAGAAATTGACAGGATACAGCTAGAAAAAGAAATTGCACAAAAAAGCAAAGAAGAGATGGAGAAAGAGAATGAAGCAATAGAAGCTGAACGAGAGGCAATACTTGCTGAAATAGCAAGACAGCAGGAGGAAGCAAGAAAAGCAGCTCAGCAAAAGCAGAATAATTCATCGAACACATCAGGTAATTCAGGAGGAAGTAAATATACAGGTGGTCCTTTAAAATGGCCGGTACCTGGATTTTACGGTGTAAGCAGTGAGTATGGACAGCGTTGGGGAAGATTGCATGCAGGAATAGATATTGCTGGTGGAGGAATAAGTGGAGCATCTATAGTTGCTGCTGAAAGCGGAACTGTAGGTATAGTTTCTCAAACCTGCACACATAATTATGGTAAGAGCTATAGCTGTGGTTGTGGTGGTTCATACGGAAATTATGTAACAATAAATCATGGAAATGGTTTATCAACATTGTATGGACACTGTTCATCTATAATAGTATCACCTGGAGAATATGTTGAGAGGGGACAGGTTATTGGATATGTTGGCTCAACTGGATTTTCAACAGGTTTCCACCTTCATTTTGAGGTAATTGAAAATGGTTCTAAGAAAAACCCAAGAAATTATCTTTACTAATTATACATAGTGACATAGGTCATAAGGTGTTTAATTGCGACATATATTGTAGGGCAGCCATTTTGGTTGCCCGTATGCATTAATATGAATATAGAGAGAAATAATTTCTTAGTTTATAAGAAAAATATTATATAGAAAGAAAGTAGATAAATATGAATAAAAAAATTAGCTTGGGTGTTACAATGAGTTTGCTTGCAATTACTGCGGCAATAACATTTATCCTTACATCAAGATTTTCATTGCAGACTTATAATGAAAAAGTAAAAGATGTTGTTGCAATGAAGAACAGATATGAGCGACTTGATGAACTTGACAGATGGGTTAGGCAGAATTTTTATTCAGATATTGATGAAGTAAAGCTAATGGATTCAATATTGAAAGGTTATGTAGAAGGTCTTGAAGATGACTATGCTAAATATTTAAATCCAGAGGAATATCAGGATACACTTGCAAATGAGTCAGGTACTTTAGTTGGCATTGGTATTTCTGTTGAAAATGATAAGAGTGGGTACATGAAAATTGTTGAAATAATGGAGGATTCTCCAGCTAAGGAATCAGAGCTTGATGTTGGTGATATAATAGTTGCTGTTAATGGGAATGATATATTGACTTTAGGATATAGTGAATCTATAGATATGATAAGAAGAGGTAAAGTGGGAACAACATTAAAGCTCACTGTAAGAAAAAATGGTGTGGATAAGGAATATGAATTTACAAGGAAATCAATTAATTTGATTACAGCGAGCGGTAAGATGCTTGATAATAACATAGGTTATATTGAGATAACCAACTTTAATTCAACTACATCATTGCAATTTAAGGATGCGTTAAATAAATTGCTTGACGATGGAGCAAAGGGAATAGTATTTGATGTAAGAAATAATCCTGGAGGATTAGTGGATATAACCTTACAATGTCTTGATTTGGTATTACCTTATGGAGATTATGCGTCCGCTACTTATGGTAATGGTGAAACAAAGGTAATTGACTATCCTAGATTTGATTCGGCTGAAGATGATAAGAAGCTGGATATTCCAGCAGTTGTACTTGTTAATGGAAAAACTGCAAGTGCAGGAGAACTTTTTGCAGCATCGTTGAGAGATTTTAATGGTACAAAACTTGTTGGTGTAAAAACATTTGGTAAAGGTATTATGCAATCAACAAAGGCTCTTGATGGTGGAGGAGCAATTACAGTTACAGTAGCAACATATCAAACTACAAAATCTGATTGCTATCATGGAATAGGATTGTTCCCTGATTATGAGATTGCGTTGCCATCTGATACAGGTGTGAGCGTTCAACCGGGTGTAACTGAAGAAGATGTACAATTACAGAAAGCACTCGAATTATTGTTAATAAAGTAATGGGTTGTAAATAAATTCTACCTTGACATAATGAATCAAATAATATATAATATAGAACTAGAATAAGCTTTTGTAAAAAACTATAAGAATAGAAAGATTATATATGGTTATTTTAATGGTAAGTGTATATAATTAAACACGGGGGATAATAATATGGCAAAAAAGCAAATTTCTAGGGAAGGCTATGAAAAGCTAGAAAAGCAATTAGAGCATTTAATAACAGTAAGAAGAGCGGAGGTTGCTCAAAAACTAAAGGAAGCAAGAGCATTTGGGGACTTGT
>JAAYPV010000118.1 GCA_012519635.1 Clostridiales bacterium | reverse complement strand
GGCACATCCTGTTGTTAATGTAAATTCGCTTGCACAACAGGGGAAAATATACATTGACGATGCAAATGTTGCTTATAGCTATTTTGATATTCTTATATCGAATTCAACAAAAAACTATGCAGAATCTTTATCGCAAAAAGCAAGTGTAAGAGTAATTGTTCCTTTAACAGGCAGTTTTAAGGCGAATTTCAACCGTGATACATCATTTGAAATGACAAGCAATCAGAGATTGATTACTACACATGCATATTTACAGAAGCGTAAGGACTATATATTAGAAAACTCTCCTGAATTACTTGCAGGAAATCTTGCAGATGGATTTAAGGAAAGTGTTGAAAAAATATATAAGAACCCTACTGATAAAGATATAATTAATTTTATTGATATGTATGGAACACATGTTTTAACATCTGTCATAATGGGTGGTCGATTTGACCTTAATTATATATACACAAGTGAATCAACAATTGATGACCAGGAAATTTTTGCAACAGCACAAGCAACATATCGCTATGTAACAGGAAATACTGAACAGAAGTATAAAGAGGCTAAATCTAAAATAGAAGAAAAAAGCGAGATTTATATTAGAACATATGGTGGTTCTTTGACAGTTAACCCTACCACTATTGATATGGCGATATCTTCATATACTGAATGGAGCCAACAGGTTGAGAATGGCAAGACTACTCTTGTAAATGCACATGAAGTAGTTCCAATCTGGGATATTATTAATGCGATGGGTGAGGAGTATAGCGGTTTTGCCAATGCTGTTAAAGAATATTGCGAAAAAGAAATATCAAGTACCTTTGGCAAATTTAAGGATACTAAGGGTGTAGTACCTCCTGCTAAAACATATATTTCGGAGATTTATATAGGGTACGGAAATAGTGAGATAGCGGCGAAGGCAATGTTATACAATAAAGATATACCATCATCTAATATTATTAATCTTGACTTGAATAAGGGTGCTGGTGGTGAATGGATTTATTTAGGCTATAAGACAACTAACTCAAGGGATGAGGCTATTACAAATATTGTAGCTGATTATTATGGCAAAAAGCAGTCGAAGAATATACAATATGAAGATTCGGAAATGCAGATTATTAATGTTGATTTAAATAAGGGTGCAAGAGGAAAATACATTTATTTGTATTATACTCGTGACTCTAAAGCAGGAAAGCCTATAACGGACATAAAGGGTCTGGTTGGTAAAGATGTTGACATGGAAAGTCTCAATGGTTATAACGGTGTAATTTGCACAACGAATGGTCAGTTAATGGACTTTAATAAGGGAGCAGGGGGAGAATTTATTTACTTATGGTTTAAGAGGGACAAATCATAAGATAATGATGGATTGAAAAGGCCTAGCGAAAGCTAGGTCTTTTAATTTTTCTTATAAAAATTTAAGTGAATGAAAAAAATAAAGTTACAATTTTAGCTGTAAAAACCATGAAATGCCTCTGTCCTAAGGACGGAGGCACTTCATATTGGTAGGAGTTTATGTCAATGCTTGAAGATATATCTTACAAAGGTATACATATGTGGTCTCATGGAATTTCCACCATGTGCACCTCCATTTACATAATGCCATACATGAGTTGAATTATT
>JAAYPV010000018.1 GCA_012519635.1 Clostridiales bacterium | reverse complement strand
TATTTCTCAAATTTATATAACTCCATCCGGATAAATCACCCGTATGAAACCTGCCTTTCAGGCCTGTTATCAAGCCTATTATTATGATCAACAGCTTTTTTAAAGATGATAAAAGTTCATCACAGATAACAAGTTTATAGCATTTTCCTGATTATACCCATTATTACCGTACTTAAGCAAAAAGCCAAGTTTCATGGGGTTTTGTGGCACCATACAATAAAAACCACCTGTAAACCTGAATATTTTCTCTATGGGACTATGCTATTATTACTTTGATAAAGACCCGGGAATATTGAAAAGTCACGTAAGACAGTTAAAATAATCAGGGAGCTTATCAAAGAATTCTGACAGCAAATATACCCTGTCTGACGTATATATTCAACGAACGCTTATTATTCCCAGCTTTCAATACCCAACACATTTTTATAAATTCCGGGGAAAGAATCCGGGATTTTAACGGCCCCGGCAATCTTCTGGTAAAAGTTAGCGTTATTCTCGGCAACCATGCTGATAATACAGTCCATAGCTTCCATTATTGTTTATCTGCCTGTAATTTGTTTTGGTCAGAATATACCGGTGTATACCTTAATTTCATTACAGCGAAAATTTACTATAATGTAATAAATTCACATGCATCAAAAAGTTCTTCTTTATCAATTGATTCGAGTTTGCAAATTTTATCAATGTATTTATCTACCGTTTTCTTAAAATCATAATATTCTTTGTCGTCAATAAAATTATAACCATGAGCAAAAATACTATGATTTCTTGCATCAACTTTACCGCGCAATTCATTTAATAAATTTTTTTCTTTTCCAGGTTTATTAGGTTTAATAATCTCATCTTTTAATGCTGCAAGCAATATATATCCAAATAAGAGATCTATTTTATTCTTTAAATGGTTGATTTTATCAGATCCAATATTACGATTTATTTTGTTAAGCAGCGTTTCTTTATCTACCGGTAATATAGAATAGTCTGCATTTGAAGTATCAATGCCATAATTCCATAACCGTTTTTGTTCAATAGCTTCAAGTATACGATACAATAACAAAGAAGCCGTTTCATATTTTTTCTGCTTTTCTCTCCGTATCGCATTTTGATACAGATTAGCAATTAAATATCCAACATTACTGTAAATAATATTTTTATTTTTACTATTATTGTTACAATGCATTTTTTGAAGTACATTCAGAACATCTAACTGTTTACGCAATTTACCTTTCTGCTTGCTAAGGATAAAATTTCCACTTAGCTTATCTTCTGTTTCTATTATGTCAAGACATTTTGACAGATTGTATTTTGCACCGTTAATATCAAGACTGTCCCAAGAATCATAAGCCTTCGAAATATACTTTAATGCGCTGTATTTTTTGGTTATTCCCGGAACTCTTTGCTCGAGATCATCAAATATCCTGTAGGCTGATATGTAATCCATTTTATTAAACAGAGATATTGCCTGTTCCATTTCCAAATCACCAAATACGGTATATGGATCATCAATCTCAATCAGCCGCTCACTTCCAGGCGTAGGCTTTCCGAGAGATGGCATATACTCTCCAGTTATATATATAAGTTTTGCGTTTATTGCTGATCCTGCCATTGCGCACCCGGCGGACATTGACTTTCTCCCGCCTGTAAAATCCACATATATGTTTTTAGGTCTGTTCCATTTTTCATAGATATTTTTTATTTCCCGGTACAATTGAAGGGGATTTTCCGCACCTATTTCAGTAGCAGTATATTGACTTGGTTTTAACTTTGTAAATTCTATTACATCATCCAGTAAATGCAGCGTTTTTTCTGTATAAAGGATCAATACCTTGCTTGGCTGTAAAGCTGATATTGAAAAAACTAAAGGTTCATAAGACGTCCCTAATGTTAAAATCAATGCCTCACATTCACCTTTAGGTTTATTTACTTGTAGAAAGTATTCAATGAGTACTGGCATCAATTCTTTCTTATAGTATTCTTCGGCAGATTTTCTCTGAGATTCGTTACTCCTATCCATACTCTGCCAGTATTCGCTTAATTCATTTAATTTTTTTTCAAGTTCATGCATTAAAATTCTCCTCTAATCTTTATTAATTAAATAATTGTATTAACAACTGTAAGATTGTTCCTGTTAATCTTTGTTCTCTTCAAATTTAAGGTCTTTGAGTATAGCGAATGCATTCGTATTTAAATTGTCATAAGGTTTTTTATTTTGATAGTTTCTATGTTTATTTTTATTTTGATGCTTATTGACCGGCTTTTCATCAATTTTCATTTTATCTGAGACTCTTATCCCGTTTATTACTTCTTCAAGTGTTGGTAATTCAGCTCTGTTAGCAAACTCGTCAATTCTCATATATCTGGTTTCTATGTTTTTCATAATGTGTTTGCTTAATGAATACTCCTTATAACTCTTAATTTCATTTACGTCATTTACTTTTATTTTATAGTGATCTATTACATACTTTTTAAAAGCAGAGATGTACTTATCTATTTCTCCTGTTTTCTCCTTCCCGGAATTATTTCTGAATGACATATATCTTTCTGTTAAATTGTCAATTATCAACTGATTAACTTTAATTTTGCACTTGCCAAGTCCATATGGTTTTCCCATTCCAAGGCTGAAGTATCCCTCGGTATCACCTTGTTTAAGCGAATATAACAGAAGTCCTAATTCCTCATCGCTAAGGTTTTCAAAGCGAACTTCACCGGAGAATTTTGTCTTTTCCTTAATGCAATACATTTTTGTACTGATTCTGTCCTCCTTGCCGGAGCCGGGCAAGCTTGAAAGCATTGGGTCAGTATCAGCGCTATCTTTCATCCAGTAGAATTTTCTGCCGCGTATTTTATACTTTTCAGAACAGTATGACTCTAATGCGTTTTCTTTTTCCTGTTTTATGTATCCTTTGTACCACGAAGGCTTTGGTTCACCTAAAACCATTTGGTATATATCATTAAAAGGTTCCGGGTCCTCACAAAGCGCATCCAAAAAAGATACTTTTGTTCTGAAATCGAGCCAGCCAAATATGGAATCAACAAAATCTCTTCCTTTGTAGTTCCTATGTGTTTCAGGTATTCCGTCATATATATCGCCATCGGCTGGTAATCTTAAATATGGTGTAAAACCAAAAAACAAATTGTTATTCTCCTTTACGAAAAAAACCGGTTTAACTTCCCTGTTTGGCAGCTCGTAATACTCAAAAGCCTTCTTTGCCTTTTTACTATTTGCATTCTGCTTATGAGTATATTTCATATCATCAATATAAAGTTCTGCCTGCTCTTTTGTAACATAAATAACTTCGCTATTTTTGTCTTCCTCAAATATTAAGAAATGATGGACTTTCCCGTCGATATAATTTGAATTGGCAAGGCAGCCTTTATATTTTCCATTAATATCGATAATTGGCCTGTTTCCATCTGTGTTATACCTTATTTCTTTAATATATGGTCTATAGTTTCTGTTCTTTTTCTCAAGCAGTAAATTCTTATCTTTATAGTCCTCTTTTTTCAAACCATCCTGATAAAGATAGTTTATTCCTCTAATACCTTTATTCCTTAATTCAAACTCATGAATTGAAGTGTAACTTTTATTTCCTAACTTAACGGCAGGAGTGATAGTGTATCCGTTACCATGTTTACGTATATAGCCTGCTTCGACATTTTCCAGGACAGTATATGTAAAACCACTACTTGTTCTTGCCATAAAACCAACTTTTTTATTATACCATTCTCTCATTCCTTTATCATTAGAAGCGAAGGTCCTATAATAAAACCTGTTATTTGCAATATCTTTCTTAGTAGTACTTTTGTTAATAACAGATGCGAAAGAAAAAACAGATGCATTAAACCTTGTCATTCCCCTTATAGTGTTTCCGGGGATAACGTACTTTTCTTGCGGATTTTTAAATAACAAATTTACCTTATCTGAGTTTTCTTCTCCTGAGGAAATGTGTAAAGGAGTTAAAACTTCAATTTCGTATTTTATGCAGCCTGTGTTTAAATCGTCGCAATATCTGTCGTGGTTCATTATTTCATTTTCTTCAGAGCATCTTTCAAGTATAAATTTATCCAGCCCGATAAAATTATATGGAGCGGCTGACTTATATACACGATTATTTTCTGACATATCAGGATGCCTCCTCACTAAGAATTAATTTTGAAGGTAAAACTCTTTCAATATATGCTTGTTCATCTTCATCATATTTTATATATTTTTTCACTATTATTTTTTTCAGTGATTTAAATGCTTTTTTTGCTATTTGTTCTTCGAAGAGTATTTCATCATTTTCTTCGTCGATATACATTATACCTTGAATCCCATCTTCTCTATATATATGCAGGCATTTTTTTTCATCAAATAAGAACGCTTCATAAATATTTTCCATATCAATATGAGGTTCCAGATCTCCTTTGCCATATTCTAACCTGTCAAAGTAATATATGATATAGTAATCTAAACCTTTAGCATGCAAATCTATATTTTCTTTTTTTATTTTTTCGATCAACATACCGTCACCCCACCATTAATTTTGATATATATGAATTGAATTGCTCTTCTACAAGCTTATCCGGAGAATTAAAGTTATATATCATTTTTTGTCCGTGAATCAACTCGAGAGTGTCTGCTTTAATATATCCTCTGCCTACAGCATAACCGCCTCCAACATTTAAATTTTCAGTGCATAAATCCCTGAGTACTAATAATAGTAATCCTATTTCTTTATCATATTGTTCCAGCCCGAATGTATTGAAGGCACATTCAATTTCAAGATCACCCATTACCGTTTCTTCAGACATTAACGCATGCTTTTGAACTCCTCCGGTAAAGTAATCAATTTTAACCTTATTATATATTCCTATAGCGGCGTTTTTTATTATGGTGTCATAACAAACGAATCTTGAAATATGAGCTTCATCTTCATTGTTCGATTCAACCCCAAAAATGTTCGTTAATACTTTGCTATTTATACACGGAAATGTTTTTGCCAATTTTTCGGCTCTTGCTCTTAATACGCCTTTTAGAGAGCTACCGGGTATTATATACTCGTTATTGCTATTTTTTAAATTAATTCCATCCGGTTCTCTGCTTGATCTAACCACTTCGTCTTTTATTAAAACAGGTGTGGTAGTTTTTGCTTTTATTTTAAAACGAACATTTTTTAAATCACTTTTATTGTTTAGTATTAATTCAGTAATATCAATGTAATGTCTTTTCTTTAACAAGTAATTATAAACATCTTCGTATTTGCAAAGGTTATATTCTGTTTTATGAACAGAATTAACTTCGAATCTTCCAAATCCTATCATTTTATTATTACCGAGAAGGATATCCCCTGCTGAAAATGCTGCTAATAATAATTCAAACTGGCTTTTAATATTTTCAAAACCATCCACGCCATTGTAGTTATTAAGTTCAAAAACAAATATAAAACGTACACCGTCGTTTAGAAAATGCCTTTTGAATTTACTTCCGACTTTCTTGCCTGCAGAAAAAAAGCGATAATCTGTAAGTGTCCTCCTGTCGATTCTTAATCCTGGTCTGCTCGATATTATTTGCTGACCTGCGGCAAAAGCATCGTAACATACAAGCTTATTCATTCCGGTATCGGTGCCGCCAAACAAATTATTTTCATGATGCATGTGATTATTAATGTAATTTTCATAGTAATTTCGAAATGCTCCAGCAACTGAGGAGCCTGGAATATAGAACTTACCAGTTGTATTGTCTAATTTCAGGTTATCATCACCATCTTTAATTGATAAAGGTGAAACGGTAACTGCATCAACTTTGTATTGAATTGTTTCAATCAGCTTGTTTTTATATATCATACTTTTCACCTCTTTATTCTTATAAACTGTTCAAATAAACTAACAAAAAATCTATGCTGTAAATGATAAATAACATCTGTCAGATTAGTATCTTCAGGGTACTTAAATTCTCCTAACTCAATACCTTTTTCAGATAATTGATTGAATATTTCAAAAACAGAATTATCTTTGCTATTAGTAAAATCTAATAAAAGTTTTTGAATACTTATAGGCTCAACAATGAACTCCCTGTTTTTACACGAAAGAACAAGCCGGTTTAATTTATGCCATACCTCTTTTCCTCTCTTCTCTCGCATATGATCAAGGTATTTGCTTAACTCTTCCTTGAAGTTAACCTCAGATTTAAATATGCTGTTTTGAAAAAGGTTCAGGATTTTTCCGATTTGGGTTTGAACATTATAATCGGGTTTTCGTTTTCCAATCAACAAACTAATAACCAATCTTTCTGTCTGTAATCTGGCCCTTTGATAAAAAATATCCTTCAAAATATTATTTATTAGTTTTTTGTCTTCATCATTAAGGATTATATTTTTATTATAAAAACTTTTGTTTTTGACATATTCAGTCACAGCTAATTTATCCGGAATTTTACTAAATATTGCAATTTGTCCATACCCATCTTCTTTTCTTATTCCTAATCCACTTAATGCTAATTGCCTTATTTTCTCCGGGTTTATTTTCTCATTAACCTTGTACTTCATTATACTTCCTTTTGCTACCGAAGTATAACAAACCGTATTTGTATGGTACATTGTATTATAAGTCGCAGCCTTATTTAAATTGATAAATGAAGAAATAAACTTGCATTCACCTTTAATATCCAACTTCTCTTTCAATACTTCCGGAGGTAAATTTGCACTGACTTTGCCATTATAATATAAAATTGCATCAGAGAGAAAGTAAATATATAAATCATCTTGAATATCTGTGTCGGAATCAATCAAACTAATGAACGGAACATACTTTATATTGCTTATTTCACATCTTCCATATCCGCTTCCACGTGCTCCACCGAAATAAATAACTTTTTTATCAAGAACGCTATAAATTTCATCAGATAATTCCTGATTAACTTTTATATAGCCGCGGAAGCATTCGCCTTTTTCAATTGCTTCATATCTAAATATTTGGGTTTTATTATCTTTACCGGCATCCTTTTTATTTATATGCAGGTTTTCAACTTTCGTCGGATTATAGCCTTTTACGTGTTTGCTGTCTTTTTCAAATAACATAAACTCATAGCTGTTAAAAGGAATAGAGTCTTCGTAATTTGTTACATCAAATGAATGATACAGGTGGACTTCTTCTTTTCTTGAAAGAATGTTCTGTTTATTTCCGACATATCCCTGCATTAAAGGAATTGTAACTTGTCCGTCTATCATAGGATATGCGTTATAAAAAATTGTATCTCCATTTAATACTTTATTGTCTGCAATTCCTTTTTTATTTACAATATTCCAAACGATGGCTCCCTTTATCACCGATCCGGGGATATATGAATGTGAATACCAGTTGTTACTATCGCGTTCAAATTTACCAAGTTTTAAATTATCAATAGCTTGTATATCAAACTGTATAAATTTATGCATCTGTTTTCACCTTCTTTTCCAGCAGCTTAATAAATTCCGAAGTAACATTATTTCCTTTATAAAGAAGCGAAACCTCTACGTGACCCTTACCTTTTGTTTCGTATGAACCAATATGTCTAAGCAAAGAACAAGCCGATGAAAGGATGATTTTTTCGTCATCATCCAACTCTGTCGGGGATAGAATAACAGAATATAAAGTTATACCTCTATTTATTACTCTGAAATTATGAAGGGTATTCTTTTTTGCAACACCTCTGTCATAATCAATGGAAGTTACAGTTTCTGTATAAGTTAATGCTTCCAGGATTTCGTTTGGTGACATATTTGAATTCTTCATATATGTCGTAAAATATTCCCTTACATTTTTTGAAATTTCACAGTCAGAAAACTTTAATTTGTTATGATAATATGTATTTGCTGCACCAAAAATTTGATCCTTTTTCCTTTGAAAATCTTCACCATACTCTTTAAATTCTGGCAACGATTTAATCATATTTACAAAGACAGTAGCCATTTCAGCTAATTTGCCTTTAAATGTTTTCCCGTTAATGTAAGGGAAACCATACTCATCATATAGAATATCTACATCGATAAAGCCCGGTACTGAATTACCACTTCCAAAAACCGAGTCAGTTAATAGATTTATTTTAATTAAATACTCTTCCATTCCTACACCTCCCCGTCGTGCAGCGGTATATAATAATCCATTGTTTCTATCGCATCAAACAGGACGCACTTGTCTGCTGCAAAACCAGTTTTATAACCGATCCTGTGTGATCCAAGTAAAGTATATAGCTGGTGTATTTCTATATATGTGTCTGTATGTTTTTGGCCTTTTTTTAATTCTGTTAACATGTTTTTTACTTTGTTCCGAGGAATATTACCTGAGTTTATTATTTGAATGTCCTTTTTAAAATTGCGGTAATGATTTATCCCATCCGAATCTACTGAAACTATTAAAGGACGCAGCAAAAGTTGTTTTTCATCATACGTTCTATACATGGTATTTCTTATTTCATTCAAATTGTTGTTATACTCGCCCTGAACTATATGCCAGTCTAATCTGGATTCATTAACATCATCCGGAATACTTGACTTTGCTTGTCTGCACAACTGTTCAGATAATTCGTAAGTTTTAAAGAAGGGATACTTTTCTCTAACCATTGCAATACCGGCACATGCTGTTATTTTTTCATCCAAAACCTTATACTTTTCCAGTTCATTCAGAAAAATAGCGGCACAGTCGATAGCTATCCTTGCATCGGTTATATAACACACATCGTCGCCAGATAGAATGACTTTGCGGATTGGAAGTACTCCATCCTTTATATTGAGACCTTTTTCCTTCAAAAACTCAACATTAGCTTGAATAGTATCGACAACTTTCTGAAAGGCATTAATAAAGGCTATTTTAATTTGATTTGAGAAATTCTGCAAATCGTTAATGTATTTTTTATTTAACTCATTTGTATTCTCTGAATTGTATAAACTCTCATACTTATTTTTTAGTAGTTTAATTTTTTTACCCATTCTGTTACCGTCAATATGCGTAATAGCAATAAAGCTTTTTTCATTTCTACTAATTCCTAATTCTGAAAAGTTGACGGCATATTTTTTGTATTCTTTATTTTTAGAAACTTCATTAAACATCTTAATTTTTGATTTTGACTCGCTGGAATAATAGATGTTTTCATTCTCGTTATCATTTATCATACATACAGCTGGCATTCTTGTAGAATCGCATTTTTCAGTTATACCAAAATCCAGGATTGAAGAGTAATTTTCTCTTCTTGCCTTCTTTTTTTCAAGTTTTATTTGAAGTTCTTCAATTTTTTCTATAATTGAATCTTTATCAGGATTATATTCAACGCTTGAGATAAAAAGCTCCAATAAAGGGTAGTTTTCAAGCAAATAAAAAGAGTAGTTTCTTACAAAACTAATACTATTGTATTTGTTTTCAAAATAAAAAAGACTTCTTCCTCCGCCTGTATTAATTATTTCTCCCTTATTGCTGTTACAAATCCTTTGTGCTAATTCTTCAGTAACAAATCTAATGATTTCAGATGCGCCAATATTTTCTTTAAGTTTATTTGATTTGAAAATATAGTATTGTTTTTTTGATACTTCTATGACATTCAAAGCTCCCACAGTAACCACCCCACTATTTGACTGAATATTTTTCTATCAAGCACTCATCTGCCTCTTCAGATTTGCATTAAATTAAACAGAAATTCCCGCGTTAATATGCTCTTCACCAAAAATAGGATGTCCACGCCGCGTCCGGCAGAAAATATTTGTACCTACGTCGATCTCCAGGGTTTTTTACACTATTGCACATCGACGGATTGTTATAGTATTAAATTTTGCCCTCCTTATACAATCTTAGTGCTTTAGAGTTAGAATAAATTAGTAGCCCTGAATGTATATCCTGAATGTATATAATGAAATTGAATCATATACTTCATCTGTAATTTTTCTTAACTTTGTTTTTAACTTAACATAATTTGCATTAGATGTCAATACTTTCTGTCGTAGAGTTTGTGTCAAGTAAACGTGGGCAAATTATTTTCTTTTCCTTTTTACTGTAGTTTAAAGCTTATTAATTTTCCTAATGTATATCCAAAAAGGTAAAAATGCTACGCATTTTTGTATATAAAAAACCTTTACGGCATAAACAGTTTCCCTCCTGGCTTACGCTGGATTCCTTCTGTTTATTCCTCAGTGCCTTGACATATCCTACACCTCAGCTATTTCCATTTCGGCAGACAATGAAGGAAAATAGTATGTAAAATCAACCACAAAACCAAGCCACTA
>JAAYPV010000117.1 GCA_012519635.1 Clostridiales bacterium | reverse complement strand
GAGTCATCCTCTTCACAAGCAGTTAAAAGGACTGAAAAGCACATAATAACAGCTAATATGAATGAGTTGACTTTTTTAATTTTCATACATTGACTTCTCCATTTCATAGTAGTTTATTATTTATTCTATCGCATTTTGTATTGTATGTCAAATCTTGTTTTTGTTTTTGATATAAAATTTTAACTAATCTAAGTTGATTTTTTTAGTATAAATTCTTAAAACGGATTGTATTCAGTGTAATTTAAAAGTTACAGCAGTTTAAAAGAAATAATGGAATAAAATCAATTTAAATGAATGAAAATTGATTTATCGGAGGAAAATAATGCTTGTAAAAAACAAAAACATATGCTATACTAGAATAAGTATATCAACATTTAGACATAAGGGTAATATATATGAATTGGCATAAACATACAATTAGTTGGAGTGGTTAATAAATTTTATCATAAATTGAGGAATAAGTAATTATGGCTAATAATTATGATGTAATCATTGTAGGCAGTGGAGTTGCAGGACTTTATGCCGCAATTAATTTACCATCTGAATTTAGAATATTGGTAATCTCAAAAAGGGAATTGACTTTATGTAATTCAGCATTGGCACAAGGGGGAATTGCGGGCGTTTATAATTCACCGGATGATGATATCAAGCTGCACCAAAAGGATACTCTTGTTGCGGGTGGATTTAAAAACAATATTGAGGCAATCAATGTTCTTGTAAGTGAGGCTGCGGTTGATATTGAAAAAATAATAAATTTGGGCGTAGAGTTTGATAAAAATGCAGATGGAACAATACACAGAACACTTGAGGGCGGCCATAGCAGGAATAGAATTTTTCATCATAAGGATGCAACTGGCTATGAGCTTGTTACAAAGCTACTAGCAAATGTTTTAAGGCTTGAAAATGTGGATATACTTGAAAATACTATGGTATGTAATATCCAGAAAACCTCAACTGGTTTCTCAGTGGATACGCTTAAGGGTGGTGAACATACAAGCTATAATTCACATTATATAATTCTTGCAACTGGTGGAATCGGTAGGGTTTATGAATATACAACGAACTCAGCTATAGCAACGGGTGATGGTATCGCCTTTGCTTATGAGATGGGTGCTGAAATTAAGAATTTGAGCTATGTGCAGTTTCATCCTACTGCATTTAACAATAAGCACACAAGGGAGTGCTTTTTAATATCTGAGGCTGTTCGTGGCGAGGGAGCATACCTCCTTAACTGCAAGGGTGAAAGATTTATGCACAATTATGACGAAAGGCTTGAGCTTGCTCCGCGTGATGTTGTTTCGCAGGCAATCATAAATGAAGAGAAAAAGCAAAACTGCGGTGATTTTTATCTTGATATAACACATAAGGATTCTGAGTATCTAAAAAATCGTTTTCCTATGATTTATAAAAAGCTATTGGAGCAAGGCTATGATTTGACTAAGGACAGGATACCGATTTATCCTTGCCAGCATTACTTAATGGGTGGAATAAATGTTGATATTACGGCAAAAACAAAGATAGATGGCTTGTATGCCGTAGGTGAATGTGCACATACAGGCGTTCATGGAAATAATCGTCTTGCAAGCAACTCGCTTCTTGAGGCATTGGTTTTTGCAAGACAGGCGGCTAACCATATTATGTCAAATTATGACAATAGGAATAGTGTTTTTGAGGATTATCGTTTTGAGTACCCAGAGACGGATACACCTATTCCAAAGGGAATAAGAACAGAAATTAGAAGGATTATGCAGAAAAGCTATTTTGTTATTCCGGATAAAAAATCCGCTGTTGAGGGCTTTGAGCGTGTGATAGAGATAAAACGGATGTTGACAAACGGCAACTTTATAGTGAATGATGACTATGTTGAGGCAAAGTCGCTTGCTACGGTTGCGTATCTGATATTAAAGGAAGTTATTTAAAAGGGGATTTAAAATGATACTGCCACAGCAATATATTGACAATGTAATTATTACAGCTTTAAATGAGGATGTTAACTATATTGATGTAACAACTGATAATTTAATTCCTGATGGTCATAAAAGCTCGGCTTATTATGTAGCAAAGGATAATGGTGTTTTATGTGGAATCGATGTCGCTGTTCGCACCTTTGAGCTTTTAGGAGGAGAAGTGGAATCTGAAATTCTTATACAGGACGGACAAAAGGTTAAAAATGGCGATATAATTGCAAAATTCGAGGGAGATACTAAGGTATTATTAAAGGGAGAGAGAACTGCTCTCAACCTTTTACAGCATATGTCGGGCATAGCCTCTGCCACAAACAGATGTGTTGAGCTTGTTAAAGGCACAAATGCTCAAATTACAGATACAAGAAAAACAATTGCTGGACTTCGCGCATTGCAAAAATATGCCGTTACTGTTGGAGGAGGTAAAAACCATCGCTTTAACCTATCTGATGGAGCTATGTTAAAGGATAATCATATTGATGCTTATGGTGGAATAACTCCAGCAGTTAAGGCTTTGAGGGCAAAGATTGGACATATGGTTAAAATAGAGGTTGAGGTTCGCAATCTTGATGAACTTCAGGAGGCGCTTTCAGCTGGTGCAGATGTAATTATGCTTGATAATATGGATTGTGAGGAGATGAAAAGGGCGGTTGAAATCACAAATAAAAGAGCCCTACTTGAAGCATCGGGAAATGTTACAGAGGAAAATATCCGACAAATTGCCGAAACAGGAGTGGATATAATTTCACTTGGTGCATTGACACATTCTGTTAGATGCTTTGACATTTCAATGAAAATAAAGACAAAATGATATGCGATATAAAAGGGAGGAATTATGGACAATAATAACCCTAAGGGTAAATTTAATTTTGTCAGAAATGATATGACAAAAATTATAATTTTTAGTGGCACTATTCTTCTTATAATAGCGTTCATGCTTATGAGATATGAGGGCTTTATTAAGATACTTGCCAAAGTGTCCAGAGTTTTTCGTCCTGTTTTTATTGGTGGAATTATTTCGTTTATATTAAATAACCCGTTGAATAAAATAAATGCTTTTTATCAGAAAATAGCACAAAAGAGATATGATAAAAAGCCTAAAGGCAAGAAGAAGCCTGTAAAGTATATTGATCAAGGACAAAACAGGAAGTTACCTTTCTTCCTTGCGGTTGTAACGATGTATCTTCTGGCTATAGCAATTATTGCAGTTTTATTATTGTTTATAATTCCACAGTTTATTGATAGCATTAAGCTATTTACTGAAAACTTTAACGCATATTACAATAATTTCTTAAATTTTGTAGAAGGCAACTTCTCGCAGTATGATTTTAAATGGATTAAGGAATTAGATTTACTTGAAAAATTGGAGGCAGTTTCTTTTAAGGATATATCAAAGTATGCACCCGATGTACTGAAAACAACCTTTGGCATAACTGCTGGAATTTTTGTGTTTACAATTGATTTTATAAATGTAGTTGTTGATATAGTTGTTGGTATAGTTTTTTCGATATATATATTAAGCGATAAAGAGAGGTTAAAGCGTCAGGCTAAATCGGTTACAAAGCTGATTTTTAAAGGTAAAGCATATGAACGAATATGCTATTACACAAAGCTTACTACCCAGACATTCACGCAATTTTTAAGCGGACAGATTACAGAGGCGTTTCTTTTAGGAATGTTCTGTTTTATTGGAATGACAGTTATTGGCTTTGAATATCCACTTATGATAAGTACAATTGTTGGTATTACAAATATTATTCCAATTGTAGGTCCTATTTTTGGAACAATACCTGGTGTAATTGTGTTGTTGCTTGTAAATCCTTCACATGCTTTATGGTTTGTGGTGTTTATAATAGTTTTGCAGCAACTTGAATCAAATCTCCTTTATCCAAGAGTTGTGGGGAGTTCGGTTGGACTTCCACCATTATGGGTACTGTTGGCTGTTTTAATTGGTGGAGGACTTGGTGGAGTATTGGGCATGATAGTTGCAGTTCCTTTTATGTCAATAATTTATACAATTGTCAAGGAGGAAGTAAATAAGGGAAAAGGCACTAAAGATATGATAAAAACAAATTCAAAGGAAAATATTAAGAAATAGCCAAAGATATTTTTTTAAGTAGTTTATTATTTTATGTGGTAAATAAATCGGGACAGAAAATAATCTGCCCCGATTTTATTAAATATTCAGTTATAAATTATATCCCTTTGCACGCAATGAATCTATTACATCGCCTAAGACTTCGCTGTTGGTTTTTGAAACGGAATGAAGAAGATAAATTCCTCCTCCATGTGCGGCACCAGTCAGTTTCTCTAACGCTTCTGATGCATTTGGCTGGTTATCGACTTTCCAATCGACATATGCGAAACTCCACATTAAGGTTTTATATCCTAAATCTTGTGCAGCGGCTAATGATACTTCTGAAAACTCTCCGCATGGAGGTCTTAAATATTGCATTTCATAATTGTATTTTTCTAATACATAATCATGCAGTTCCATGATTTCAGCTTTACATTCCTCAATGCTTAAGTCAGGCATAGAGGCATGTGTCATACCGTGATTACCAATGATGTGACCTTCGTCAATCATTCTTTGAACCATCTCTGTTTCCTTAATGGCATAATCTCCCGTTAGAAAGAATATAGCCTTAACATTTTTTTCTTTAAGCGTATCGAGAATCGGTTTAGTGTATCCGTTTTCATAACCCTGATCGAATGTCAGAATAATAGTATTCTTATCCTCAGAAAGTGCATAGGCATCAAATTGTCCATATTGCGAATTAAAATCAATCGCACCATACGGACAGTTATTTCCGTCAACCATTTTGCCTTGACCATAACCATGCTTTGTTGTATCAAGTGATGCGGCAACAATAGCTGCGTTTCCACTGATATTAAAAACATTTAAAAGCAGAGTGGTTAGTGCAGTTATCAAAAAAGTTTTTGTTTTATTCATTATCGTCCTCTAAATTAAAGGAATAGCAATTCGCAATAGAACTGCTTGTTAACTCAAAATATCTTTTGAGCTAACACTAATATTATATGCGAAGGTTTCAGACTTACTCTGATAAATTTAAACCAAATTTAAATCCAGAAATAAAAAACGGACTATAAAAAGTCCGATTTTAATATAAAGTAAAACTATTCAGTTAAATAAGATTTCACAAGCACCTGTAAAAGCTCGTCCCTATCTATATGGCGGACTAAGCTTCTTGCATTATTATATGTGGTTATGTATGTTGGGTCTTCTGAAAGAATATAACCGACAATCTGATTAATAGGATTATAACCCTTTTGAACAAGGGCGTCATAAATAATGGTGAGGTTTTTTTTGATTTCTTTTTCCTTTTCTTCGACTACAGAGAATGTCATTGTTTCATCGTTCATAAAAATCATCTCCCTTTAATACATTATAGCTTATAATGATTCATTTAACAAGTGCTTTTAAGAAAAATTGTACTTATGTATGTGTTTAACAGAATTTTTTGTGCATTTCATACAATACCACTAGGGACAGACAAGCTGTCCCTATGGTAAAGAGAGTTGAGCTTAAATGGTTTATTATAATTAAGAACCAAGAACGAATGAGTTACAGTCTGTGCATTCAGGCATTGTTGGATTTGATTCATGTGTTCCAACCTGGATTGAGTCTAAAGTGCAATAATGTTCACTGCCTAAATTGTACTGACACTGTGTTACGGAACATTGGATACTGTTATTTTTCTTACGATCAGACATTTAAAAACACCTCACTTAAAGATTAAGAGATTTATCTTTTTAAAAATAATTAAAATTTAGAAAAGATAATTTGCCTCTACATTGAGAGAACATAAGTATTATTCACATAATAAAATTTTTTATTCAAAGTTTAATTTAATAAAATTTTAATGGTATGTTAAAATATACAAAATGGTAGCATTTGCACAAAAACAATTTGTATATATTACCGTTTTACGTTAACAAAGATGTAAATTATATTACAAAATATATACAAAAGATTATAATGTAATATAAATTCAATTGACTTCATGGTTCTTTGTGTGCTATTATGTTCTAAGCACTCTTTTGCTTATAAAAAATTAAACAGGGGGAAAATATAATGAGTGAATATAATGAAAACAACTTTGATGCTAGTCAGACAGAGGTTGCGTCTGGTGCTGAAGTTGCAAAGCGTAAAAAGCCAATAGCACTTTTTGCTGTGGGCGGAGTTTTGTTGCTTGCAATTGCAGGGTTTATTTCATACTTACTTAT
>JAAYPV010000116.1 GCA_012519635.1 Clostridiales bacterium | reverse complement strand
AGAGGAGTCTGTGGTTCATCTATCTCAGACAGCATATCCGAAATCTTGCCCATCTGAGTATTCAGACCTATTTCAATAACCCTTGCAACAGCATGCCCAGCTGTTATATTCGTACCACTATATACAATGTTATCCTTGTTAAGCGAATTGTCATTGTCATTTACATCCCCGACCTGTTTCATTACAGCAACTGCCTCACCAGTCAAAATTGACTCATCAGCAAAAACACCATTTGCTCGCAATAAAACAGCATCAGCAGGAACCTTATCCCCTGTTTCAAGCTCTATCTTATCCCCAACAACAAGCTCCTCAGCCTTAATCACCTTTAGCTTGCCGTCCCTGTAAACCCTTGCTGTCGGTGCAGTCATGCCTTTTAGCTTTTCTAATGTTTTTTCTGTTCTGAACTCCTGCACAAAGCCTAAAATGGCATTAAGTAAAACTATTATAATTATTGTTACAGCATCATAAACCTCTCCAAGCAACACCGAAATTACAGTTGCTATCAGCAGGATTAAGACCATTATATCCCTAAACTGTCCTATAAATATTTTCAACGGCTTGTTTTTTTTCTTTTGCGACAGCATATTATAACCATCGGTATTAAGTTTTTCTTCTGCTTCTTTTGTCGTAAGCCCTTGATACATAATCCTTCTCCTTTTAAACAACTTTTTTATTTGTCCTTATAGCTTATTCGCAAAAAAGCTTGTTTATGCTTGTATTATTTTATATTTGGAATAGCATAATGTTATAATAGAAAAAAATGTATTCTATAAACATTTATGACAATATTTTTTATTGACAAATTCCTGTTTTAATGCTATTATTCAATGTGTAAAAGAATAGAGGTGTAATTATGAATATAGGTATTATTGTACATTCTCGAACTGGCAATACCCTTTCTGTGGCTAAAAGGATTAAAGAAAGTCTAGAGCAAAAAGGACATTCCGTCGATTTAAAAAGAGTTACAGCTATTAATGAGGAGCCAGCACCCAACGAAACTGTTTTGCTGAAGGATAATCCAGAAATAAGCAATTACGATGCAGTGATTTTCGGTGCTCCAGTACATGCCTTCTCTCTTTCACAAGTCATGTCTGCCTATTTAAAACAGATACCCTCACTAGAAAATAAAAGGGTGAACTGCTTTGTAACTCAAAAATTTCCATTTTCATTTTTGGGTGGAAATCACTCTGTTAACCAGATGAAGAAAATCTGCGTGGAAAAGAAAGCTGAGTTTGGCAATACTGGTATTGTCAATTGGTCAAATAAAAAGAGGGAAGAGCTAATTAAAAATGTTGTTGAAAGTTGTGGGGAAGTATAAAATCACTTGCTATCTTACATAATATAAGAAAATACTTGACATCATGTTGAGTATTTTCTTATAGAAAATTGTTGACACAATGAATAATTTAGGTTATACTATATTAATAAAAGGGAGTAGCAAGCCATTTATGGCAGTATAAGCGTCAAAACGATTGTAAAATCCGCGAATACTTGAAATTGCAAGACTTTTATTACAACGGCTATTATCGATTATCCGAGTTATCCGTTATAATAAAGGTTTATTTTTTTGCTGATTCCCAAACGTATGTAAAATATTTAAGGAATATTAAAGAAGGATGTGTTTTTATGGATGGCTTTATTGAGCTGTTTAGTAACTTCGGAGAACTGAAATGGCAAATGGTAGTTATGTGGATTATCGGTGCTATCCTTATCTATCTTGCAATCAAAAAGGATATGGAGCCTGCACTTTTATTACCAATGGGCTTTGGTGCAATTTTAGTAAATATTCCCTGGTCGGGGGCTGTCACACAGGCATACGAAACAGGAATTGAACACGGACCTATCGATGTTCTGTTCAACGCGGGTATCGCAAATGAGCTTTTCCCCCTCCTATTGTTCATAGGTATAGGTGCAATGATTGACTTTGGCCCACTTCTATCTAATCCGAAAATGATGCTCTTTGGTGCTGCTGCACAATTCGGTATCTTCTTTACACTTAGCTTGTCAACACTTCTTAGTTTTGACTTAAAGGACGCAGCCTCAATTGCCATTATAGGTGCTGCTGACGGTCCTACCTCAATCTTTGTATCACAATACTTTAACTCAAAATATGTTGGTCCAATAATCGTTGCCGCATATTCATACATGGCTCTTGTTCCAATTATTCAACCACCTGTTATTCGTCTTATCACAACTAAAAAAGAGCGTTGTATCAAGATGCCTTATAAACCAAGTTCAGTTTCTAAAACAACAAGAATTATCTTCCCAATTGCTATTACATTAATTGCTGGAATTATCGCTCCTCGTTCAGTTGCGTTGGTTGGTTTCCTAATGTTCGGTAACCTCATTCGTGAATGTGGTGTGCTAAACAGCTTGTCAGAATCCGCTCAAAAGGAGCTTGCAAACCTCATTACCCTACTACTTGGTATCACCGTTTCAACAAAGATGCAGTATGAGGCATTCCTATCAGTTGAAACAATCATGATTATGGGTCTTGGATTAGTTGCATTCATTTTCGATACAGTCGGTGGCGTATTTTTCGCTAAATTCCTTAACCTGTTCACAAAGAACAAGATTAACCCAATGGTTGGTGCGGCTGGTATTTCAGCATTCCCAATGTCATCAAGAGTTGTTCACAAAATGGGACAGCAGGAGGACCCTGAAAACTATCTGCTAATGCATGCTGCTGCTGCAAATGTATCAGGACAAATTGCTTCAGTTATCGCTGGTGGATTAATCATATCACTGGTTGCAAACAGAATTTAGATTATTGAGAGGAGATTATTATGAACTTTTTAGCTTTGCATTTTGATGAAATGGTAGATAGCCTTGAAATGATGGGCTTAGGTATGGTTGGAATCTTTGTCTCAATAGGACTGATTATGTTAGTCATCTGGTTGTTGAATAAATCTTTTCCGGGAAAGAAATAATTGATGATAAATAAAAGGCGGTGTAGCTAAGCTACATCGCCTTAATTTATTTAATACTAAACATTAACCAAGACCACACTCATCATAATCCTTCCACTTTTCATGATAAGCCCTGTTACTCATTGTTTTAAACACGATACATACAACTGAACCGATAATCAAAATCAATGATAATGCTGTTGGTATAACGGAACGAAATGGTATAGATCTTTGTTCTTTTTCAATCTTATTACACATTTTAGTTCTCCTTTCAAATACTATTCAGCAGTTTCCTCAGTGGCCACTTGCCCCATTTCAGCCATCAGTCTTTGCAATTCGTTATCAACCTTTGAATCCATCTGCAATTTAGTGAATTCATCTTCACCGGGAGCAAAATCTGAACCTGCTATTTCAGCAAATGCCTGTGCTTCAGCCTCCTTACGGGCAATCTTTTCCTCCATCTTATTCATTTTATCAAAAGAGCTTGAGGCATCTATTCCGCCAATTGATTTAGCAAGCTGCTTCTGAGTATCAGCCATTTGTGAACGCGCAATAAGCATTGCCTGACGACTTTTTGCCTCTTCGAGCTTTGCTTTTAAAAGTTCAACCTGTTCACGAATTGCATCTGTCTGACTGGAAATTGTTTCATACATTTCTTTATAGTTAGCGACATCCTCGTCAACCTTAACCTTATTAGCAAGTGCCTTCTTTGCAAGCTCTGTGTCACCAGCAGCAAGAGCCGTCTTAGCCTTTTCCTCCCAGCTTTTTGACAATGCCTCAGCATTCCTATACTGCTTTTCAGCCATTCTTTCGCTTGCAACAGCTTTACCTAATGCTTGAGTGGACTTACCTAATTCCTTCTGCATATCAAGGATAATCTGCTTGACCATTTTCTCAGGGTCTTCAGCCCTATCAATTAAATCATTGACATTAGCCTTCAAAAGGTCGCTTAATCTTGCAAATATTCCCATAGTAGTACCTCCGTTTTATTTATTTTTTCATTAACTCATGCATAAATATATGGATTTCCTCAGAACGATTTATTTGCGTGGGAAGAATAAGGATTTCAGTACAAGACCTCCTCCAGCGGCGATAAAGCCGAACATTAGAACATAGTTAAACAGTGAGGTTCTGACAAACTCTATTCGTACACTCATTATTATTGCCAATAAAATGCTCAGTACACCAATTACTGTAACAATCCAGCCAAAAATTTTCCTTTCCATCATAAAGAGCATGACAATGCCGATTAGAAATGGAATTATTATAACGCCATTTGGGGCGTGCCATGAACCGATTGAGAACAGGTAACTTCCCCAGTTGGTTCGTACCTGAGCTGTCTGGAACACCCAGAACAGGCCGACTCCGAGAATGATTAATCCAATAAAAAACTGAAATAAATCGTTTTTAGTAGAGGATGAAGAAGCATGCTTTGCATCAGCAATAGTTTTATATGCTTGAAAGCGGCGTAACTCACGCCTTTGCTCTTCCTCAAGTTCTTTTAGCAATTTATCGTTTTTTGGCATAGGCATACTCCTTTCGTTTTATTTTCTTCGCCACATGGCGAGTCTTTATTTTAAGTTTCTTTTTGTTATCCTTTTTTCCATTTCTGCTTTTTCGTTACCTTTGGTATTTGTGTTCATTTCTTTACTCGTACAAAGAAACGAATCAAAGAAATGAGTCACACAATCGCCACAATGGCTTTTCTTTTTTTGTCACTACATAACCAAAACAAACCCACTAACCCAAATAAGTTAACATGAATCCCTTTGTCTTTGGGTTGGAGAGATTAGCATTGAAAAAACATTGACAAAAGTTACTAACAAAAAATCATTAGCTCTGCTTTTTTTTTAGTCATAGTTACAGATCTTTTAGTTAATTTATATCAGCCTTTCAACAAGTAAAGCCAATATAAGCAGAATTTGCACCTTTATTTTAACATTTTCCTTATCCATTGTCAAATACAAAATTAAAATATTTTAACCACTTTATGCACTAAATTTATTGAGTTTAGTGGAGTAAAGTTGGTTCTTTTGCTAGGCTATCTTATCCTTGTTCCAACCTCAACATCATCATCAACAAATATCACCTTGATTCCTCCATCAGGCATATCTGTTGCACAAATCATTCCAAAGCTGTCAACACCCCTCAACTTCACAGGTTTTAAATTCGCAACAAGCATTACTTTCTTACCAATAAGGTCTTCGGGCTCATAGCTCTTTGCAATTCCCGATACAACCTGTCTTCCGCCCATTCCGTCATCTAACTGCAAGCACAACAGCTTATCTGATTTCTTAACCCTTTCACACGCAACAACCTTTGCAACCCTTAACTCCACCTTCGTAAAATCGTCAATAGCAATCTCAGGTGCAAGCTCTATTTCCTTTTTAACAGGTTCTGTACCCGCTGTATTCTGACTTGCTAAAACAGCATTAAGCTCATCAATTTCCTTATCTAGGTCAATTCTAGGGAACAAAACCTCTCCCTTTAATACAGTTACATTTTGTGGCAATACACCAAATTTGCCTGCACTATCCCAGCCTGTAATCTCAGAATCAGCACCAATCTGCCTCAATATTTCAGGCGTTGTATTAGGCATAACAGGATTTAAAAGTATTGTAGTTATGCGGATTGTTTCAAGCAGATTATAAAGCACAGTTGCAAGCCTTACTTTTTTACTTTCATCCTTTGCAAGAACCCATGGAGCTGTCTCGTCAATATATTTATTAGCCCTTGAAATAACCTTGAATATCTCTGTCAAGGCAATATTAAAGTGGAAATTATCGTAATTTTCTTCAACTCTTGCCTTTAAAGTCGTTACCATTCCAATAAATTCCTCATCAACCTTATCGCTTTCCCTATCAGATATAAGGGTGCCATCAAAATATTTTATCACCATTGCAACAGTTCTTGAAACAAGATTTCCTAAATCATTAGCAAGGTCGCTGTTTATCCTGTTAATCATAATCTCATTAGAAAATGCACAATCAGACCCAAAAGGCATCTCACGGAGCAAATGATAACGCAAGGCATCAACGCCGTATCTGTCAGCAAGAATAAAAGGGTCAATAACATTTCCTGTTGATTTTCCCATCTTTGCTCCATTAAATGTAATCCAGCCATGTCCATAAATTTTTTTTGGAAGTGGCAAATCAAGTGCCATCATCATTGCAGGCCATATAATTGAATGGAAACGCACAATTTCCTTAGCCATCATATGCACATCAGCAGGCCAATATTTCTCAAAATCGTCATACTTGTCATTCATATAGCCAAGTGCAGTGATATAGTTTGAAAGTGCATCTATCCATACATAAACTACATGCTTTTCATCAAATGAAACAGGAATACCCCATTTAAAGCTTGTTCTTGAAACGCATAAATCCTCAAGTCCTGGCTTGATAAAGTTGTTTACCATCTCATTGACTCTTGTTTCTGGCTCAAGAAATCCCTTATTTTCAGTAAGCAGCTTTTCCAATCTGTCTGCAAAATGGGATAGCTTAAAGAAGTAAGCCTCCTCTCTTGCGTCAACAACCTCTCTTCCACAATCAGGACATTTGCCATCAACAAGCTGGCTATCAGTCCAGAACGCTTCACATGGAGTGCAGTATTTTCCTACATATTCGCCTTTATATATATAGCCCTTGTCATATAATTCTTTAAAAATTTTTTGAACAGATTCAATATGATAATCATCAGTGGTTCTTATAAATCTATCATAGGTAATGCCAATACGCTCCCAAAGCCTTTTGAAGTTCTCAACTATATCGTCAACATATTTCTTAGGGTCAACTCCCGCCTCATTTGCTTTCTTCTCTATTTTTTGACCATGCTCATCAGTTCCAGTCAAAAACATAACATCAAAGCCCTGCATTCTCTTATAGCGAGCAAGGCAATCACAAGCCAATGTTGTATAACAATGACCTATATGTGGGTTACCTGATGGATAATAGATAGGCGTAGTAATATAAAACGGTGTTTTAGGCATAAAACACTTCCTCCTTAATTCGTGCAGATTATTTCTCATATCTCTCATATCATATATTATACACTAAAATATTGATTTTGTCACCTTAAATTTAAATTAAAGCAAAAAAAATGCAGAGCAACGGGCTCTGCATAAAAAAAGATAGAAGATAAATAAATATGTGTAGAACAAAAGAAAGGAGACAACAAAACGAGTGTTAAGATATACTAAAAATATTTTAAATATCCTTAACTACTGATATTATATAACATTGTATCAAAAAGGTCAATATTAAATTGTCACTTTTGACATACTAAAAGTGTTTTTTGTCTTATTTAATAAAAAACTAAAATTATTTTTGTTTGTTTTGTATAAAATAAGCTAATTATTTGTAAATATATGTAATATATAAACATTAAAATGTAAAATATTGTATTATATTCTCTCATATGTATAGCATAGCCTATAACAAAATCATTACTGCTGTAAGTCTTTTTTGTCAATATATTTTTATATAATTTTATATACTTCTTTTATGCTGCCATATAAAAATTTATGCTTAAATTTTTTTCCTTTCCAATTACATCTAAAATACTATATTAATAATGTAAAATTTGAAATAGGTATTTACAATTCAAAAGATATATGTTAAAATGTAAACAAAGTTATGTGTAAACATATAACCAATTAAAAAATTATTCTAGGAGGCTTTAAACCTATGGCAAAAATTAAAAGAGCAATTAAAACCATGGACGGTAACAATGCTGCCGCTTGGGTTTCATATCCATTTACTGAGGTTGCAGCGATTTACCCAATCACTCCTTCTTCAGTTATGGCTGAAGTTACAGACCAATGGTCTGCTAAAGGACAAACTAATATTTTTGACCAACCTGTTACCGTAGTTGAAATGCAGTCCGAAGCTGGTGCTGCTGGTACAGTTCACGGCTCACTTGCTGCTGGTGCATTGACTACTACTTATACAGCTTCTCAAGGTCTTTTGCTTATGATACCTAATATGTATAAAATCGCTGGAGAATTACTACCATCTGTAATTCATGTTTCAGCTCGTTGCATTTCTACACACGCATTAAACATATTTGGTGACCACTCTGACATTTATGCATGCCGTCAAACAGGCTATGCTATGCTTTGTTCATCAAACCCTCAGGAAGTTATGGATTTAGGTGCTATTGCTCACCTTGCTACAATCAAGAGCAGAGTTCCTTTCCTACACTTCTTTGACGGTTTCCGTACTTCGCACGAGGTTCAGAAAATTGAGGTATGGGATAAATCAACTCTTACAGAGCTTGTTGATATGGATGCTATCCAAAGATTCCGTGATAATGCTTTAAGTCCTGAGCGTCCTGTACTTCGCGGTACTGCTCAAAACCCAGATATATTCTTCCAGGCTAGAGAGGCTTGTAACCCATACTATGACAATACTCCTGCTATTGTTGAAGAATATATGAACAAGGTTAACGAGCTAATCGGTACTGACTATAAATTGTTCAACTACTACGGTGCTCCTGATGCAGAACATATTATCATCGCTATGGGCTCCATAAACGACACTATTGAAGAAACAATCGACTACTTAAATGCAAGGGGCGGTAAGTACGGTCTTGTTAAAGTAAGACTATACAGACCATTCTGTGCAGACAAGCTTGTTGAGGCTATTCCAGATACTGTTAAGCAAATTTCTGTTCTTGACAGAACTAAAGAGCCTGGCTCACTAGGCGAACCTCTATATCTTGATGTTGTTGCAGCGTTAAAGGGCACTAAATTCAATGATGTTGTTGTATTCAGCGGCCGTTATGGTCTTGGCTCAAAGGATACTACTCCTTCACATATCAACGCTGTTTTCGCTAATGCTGCGTTTAAACCAGACTGCAAGCCAAGATTTACTATTGCTATTAATGACGATGTTACAAATCTATCATTACCTGTAACTGAGGATATTCACTCTGCTCCAGAGGGAACAACTGCTTGCAAATTCTGGGGACTTGGTGCTGACGGTACTGTTGGTGCTAATAAAAACTCAATTAAAATTATCGGTGACCATACTGACCTCTTTGTTCAGGCATACTTCTCTTATGACTCAAAGAAATCAGGCGGTATCACTGTTTCTCACTTAAGATTCGGTAATTCACCTATTAAGTCAACTTATTTGATTAATAAAGCTGATTTTGTTGCTTGTCACAACCAGTCATATATCAATAAATATGATATGGTAAGCGAAATCAAGCCAGGTGGTACCTTCCTATTGAACACAATCTGGGATATGGAAGGACTTGAGGCAAATCTTCCTGGACAGGTTAAGAGATACCTTGCTCAGAATAATATCAAGTTCTACACTATCGATGGTGTAAGAATCGGTAAGGAAATAGGTCTTGGCAACAGAATTAATACAATTCTTCAGTCTGCATTCTTTAAGCTAGCTAATATTATTCCAATTGAAGATGCTATTAAGTATATGAAGGATGCTGCTACTGCTTCTTATGCAAAGAAGGGTGAAAAAATTGTTAAGATGAACCATGACGCTATCGATGCAGGATGCGAACAGATTGTTGAAATTAAAATTCCTGAATCATGGGCAAATGCTGAGGATAGCAAAATGGGTATGCCTCATGCTACTGGCGACAATAAGACTCTTGTTGACTTTATAAACAATATTCAGATACCATGTAATGCTCAAAAGGGTGATACTCTACCTGTATCTGCATTCAAGGATACTGCTGATGGTACTTTCCCACAAGGCTCTGCAGCATATGAAAAACGCGGAATTGCTGTTGATGTTCCATGTTGGGTATCTGATAATTGTATCCAATGTAACTTCTGTTCATATGTATGTCCACACGCTGTAATTCGTCCTGCTGTAATGACAGACGAAGAATTGGCTAATGCTCCTGCAAATGCTAAGGAAATAGCTAGACCTATGACAGGCTTAAAGGGCTATAACTTTGTTATGACAGTTTCTGTTCTTGATTGTACAGGCTGTGGCTCTTGTGCAAATGTATGTCCTGGTAAGAAGGGCGAAAAGGCATTGGTTATGAAGCCACTTGAAACTCAACTTGAGCAACAAGAATTGGCAAACTATGCTACAAAGCTTGATGAAAAGCCAGAAGTATTCGAGAAATTCAGCACAACTACTGTTAAGGGCTCACAATTCAAACAGCCATTGCTTGAATTCTCAGGTGCTTGTGCTGGTTGTGGTGAAACACCTTATGCTAAACTTGTAACTCAGCTATTTGGCGATAGAATGTTTATCGCTAATGCAACAGGTTGTTCTTCAATCTGGGGTGGTTCAGCTCCATCAACTCCTTATACAACAAACAAGCTAGGTAAAGGTCCAGCTTGGGCTAACTCACTATTTGAGGATAACGCTGAGTACGGTTATGGTATGTATCTTGCTCATAAGACATTGAGAGAAAGAGCAACTTCTATGATTAAGGCACTTATCGACACTACTAAGAATGCTGATGTTAAGAGTGCTGCTGAAGAGTTCATTAAAACATATAATGATGGACAGGCAAACTCAGTTGCTACTGATAAGCTGATTGCTGCTTTAACAAAATGCGACTGTGCTGAGGCTAAGGAAATCTTAAAATATAAGGATTATCTAAGAAAGAAATCACAATGGATATTTGGTGGTGACGGTTGGGCTTATGATATCGGCTTCGGTGGTCTTGACCATGTTATCGCATCTGGCGAAGATGTAAATATCCTTGTATTCGATACTGAGGTTTATTCAAATACAGGTGGACAGTCTTCAAAGGCAACTCCAACAGGCGCTATCGCACAATTTGCTGCTGCTGGTAAAGAGATTAAGAAGAAAGACCTTGCTGGTATCGCAATGAGCTATGGTTATGTTTATGTTGCTCATATCGCTATGGGTGCTGACTATAATCAATGTATTAAGGCAATTGCTGAGGCTGAAGCTTACAATGGTCCATCAATCATTATCGCTTACTCACCATGTATCAATCATGGTATTAAGACAGGTATGGCTACTGCTCAGACTCAGGAAAAGAAAGCTGTTGAGGCTGGTTACTGGCACTTGTTCCGCTATAACCCAGCATTAGCTCTTGAGGGCAAGAACCCATTCCAGCTTGATTCTAAGGCTCCAAATACTGATAAGTATGAGGACTTCCTAATGAGTGAGGTTCGTTACAATTCACTTACTCGTCAGAATGCTGAAAGAGCTACTCGCTTGTTCGATGCTGCTGAAAAGAATGCTAAGAACAGATATGAACATTTAGTAAGACTTTCAAAGATTTACGGTTCTGAGGAATAATTATTTTATAACAAAAGCGTGCTGCATTTGCAGTACGCTTTTTTGTTCAGTATATTATTTCTTTAAAAAAATTTCTGATATTTAATTCCATCTAGGCTCCAAATTTAGCTATTACAATTTAGTAACACACAATCTAGCTATAATACATTTTTTATTATCCTTATTATGTATAAAACCATTTATTTACCATAAAATAATTACTGATAAATCAGAATCTCATAAATTAATGTAAATAAATATACAAAAAATGTGCAAATTCTACGCCATTAATTTTTTATAGACAAGTCTGTGATAAAAAATTCACAAATAGTACACAAAACTCGCTTTAATAATTTTGTAATCTATTTTATAATGGCTTTATAAAATGAAAAAATGTAGGTGAAGGCTATAATACATAAATTGTAAGCATAGGGAATTGGGGTGTGGGAAATGATTCGTAAATATTTTTTTGTATTTACCGTAATAACAATAATAATTCAGGCATTATGTTCATACAGACAAGTAAACATTATTAATGAAGCATTAGAAGTACCATTAAGCCCTATTGCATTAAACAGTAATCAGCTTGCTTTAAATATAGATAATCATGTTCTATCCTTTGTTATAGAGAAATATGATATAAATTCAATCTCGGAAATATTAAATCTTCTAAAAAATAATTCTAATCCCTTTGATATAAAGGATACCATATTATTTATACTT
>JAAYPV010000115.1 GCA_012519635.1 Clostridiales bacterium | reverse complement strand
GAAGTCCGTCAGCATTGTAAGTATAGCTTGCTATTGTTTCACCATCAGTAAAGCCAACAAGCTGATTTACTGCATTGTAAGTGTTGGTTTCTGTCTTTTCGTCTGTTGTTTTTGTAATCTGGCTTCCGTTTGCATCATAAGTGTAAATAGTTTCCTCTGTAAGCCTTTTCAACCTATCATATTCATATGATGTTCTCTCTATTATACCATTTTCTGTTCGAGTTTTGCAAGCTCTTATAAAAACTATGGAGCAGTTAACTCCTAAAGTCTTACTGCTCCATCTAATTACAAGATATCTATCACCTTAGTAATCTCTTCATACTCTTGACCAGATTGATATAGAATTTGAATTTTTGTATCACTAATAAATTTACACTCAAGAACAGGATCTGTCGCTTTAGCAAAATTGAAACTTCCAAATTCCTTGTAAAACGTCTGTTCGTCAAATAGGTTTTGTATTATTAATTTTCTATCACCTTCCAAATTTGATTCAAGATAAACTATATATTCTTTGTTTGCACAAACAACACTAAAATACCATTTGGATGCTAATCCCTTTTCAACATCATAATATTTATAATATATTGTTGAAGAGCCTATACCTTTACTTAATTCTAGAATATTATCACTAACCATTGATATATTAGGAGATGAACCTGCCTTAAAACCACCCTCATCCAAAACCGTCATATTATCCTTATAAATATAATAATAGTATGAATAATTATCTTCCCCAACATAAAGTTTATACGAGTTTCCCTCACTAAGGATTTTGGGCATAATCAATTCATCAAATTCTACATCCGTCGTACTAAACTCTATATTAGAGTTACCATTCACCATCGCATGAGATAGCTCACTTGAGTCGTTACAGCCCGTTAGATATATTGTAGTAAAAATTAGCATTAAAAACAAAATGAGTTTCTTTATCAAACCTTATTTCACTCCCATCTATAGAAATGGTGTACCATATCATTAACTGGTACATGAACATAATAATTATGATATCGCCAATCATTTGGATTATCAAAAGAGTGGAAGAAAACAACATTTCCAGTGATATCTTTTTGACTTCCATCAAGTATAGGTTTTACCACCCCTAAGCAATCATCCATAAGTAACCTCTCATTAGAATTTTCCCATATACCACTTTCATAATATTGCATAGCTGCCTTATATTTAGCATTCTCTCCCTTTCCATAGCCATCATACTGACCAGATTGAGTAATAACATCAATTATATTGTTTTTTGATTTCCATTCGCCATAACCAATTCTATTGTACATTGAATGGGCAACATATTGCCTTTCAAGATTACTTACATAATTTGCTCCAGCTTCAGCATACAGAACTGATGCAAACATTTTTTGCTCATTGGTTAAAACACTATTATTATTTTTAGGTGATACAGTCGTAGCAGCACTATCTTTTGCTGCTTGTATTGCCGTTTGCATTGATGTTGTAACTTGGGATGATGATTCAGCTGTTTCAGAATTACTTTCTTGGTATTGAGGGGTGTTATCAATCTCTGAACAACCTGTCAATACAACTGCACTTACTGCCGCAACTGCCAATATAGCTAAAATACCAAAATGCCCACTAGGATCCACATTAGCTATCGGATTATTATGACAATAAGTATAAAGATTCAGCGAAAGCGGATCACCCTGTTTACCCGCAAAACTATCCCTCTGCGTAAATCTACCATTAGATGGGTTATAATGCCTAGCACGAAGATAAAT
>JAAYPV010000017.1 GCA_012519635.1 Clostridiales bacterium | reverse complement strand
TTTCGCTTTCCGTTTTTATTTTACAAAACAGCCGTACCATTAGCTATTAGTTCAAATTTAAGACCTAAGAAATCAGTAGCTTTTTTACAGAGGAGCATGCGATGAAGAAAAATTTCAAAGTATTCAAGAACTGATGAAATATTTGTATCAATTTTAAGGTCAAGAATTAGGGAGGTTTTATCCTCATTGAAATGTAGGTCTGATTTTTCCACCGCATAATTAACCCTATCATGTATATCAAAGGTTAATAAATCGGAATTACGCACTCTGCTTCGTCTTACATCAGTTTTATCTGCAATGATTAAGGCGGCAGATATTTCGTCGATGGGGTAGGCGGTAGCCTCATCATGGTTTCCGATTGCAGAAATAATTGAGCAAATTTCACTTGCGGGCATCTCAAGATTGTCTAGCAGACGGAAAGCCATTACTGCACCACTTTGTGCATGGTCGGTACGATTTACTACATTTCCTATATCATGCATAATTCCAGCAATTTTAGCAAGCTCAACCTGTCGTTCAGGATATCCAAGCTCAGTTAAAATCATACTTGCAGTCTGTGCAACCTTTTCAACATGGGGAAACGAATGTTCAGTATAGCCCAGTGCTTCAAGAGCTTTATCTGAACGACGAATATACTCCATAATATCAGGGTTTTGTTTAATATATTTATATGTTACAATGCTTGCCATTTTTACCTCCTTATATATTACTCAAAATAGACCTCATGCCATACAAGGAACATAAATACTGTCCATATTTTTCGGCTATTATCTTTTTCGCCAGCTTTATGTTCATCAAGTAGCTTCACTAATAAATCAGTGTTAAGATACTTTTCAGCTGTATCACTTGTAAAATACTGTTTAACAATATTATAATATTTGTCCTCCTTAAGCCAAACTCTTATTGGAACAGGGAAGCCAAGCTTCTTTTTATTGGCTGTTTGTGATGGGGTACTCTTTTTGGCAGCAAGTCGCATAGCATATTTTGTATTTGTCCTATTAACTCTGTATTTTGTTGGAATTTTTTGTGCAACAGCCATGACCTTTTTATCAAGAAAAGGAACTCTCAATTCAAGTGAATTTGCCATACTCATTTTATCAGCCTTAAGTAGTATATCTCCTGTCATCCAGAGGTGCAAATCGAGGAATTGCATTTTAGTAACATCATCTTTATCTCTAACTAAATTGTAAAAAGGTTTTGTTATTTCTATTGGATTAGGAGCATTTGTTTTTATTTTAAGCAATTTTTTTCGTTCCGGTTCGGAAAAAATATATGCGTTTCCGATAAAGCGTTCTTCTAGATCCATTCCTTTTCTTACAAGGAAGTTTACACCTCTTTTGGCTGGAAGCTTTGATGCAATAGAGCCAATTCCATGTCTGATTGGGCGTGGTAATTTACTATATAATGGACTTCCGCTAGATTCTTTGTATATATTGTATCCACCAAACATTTCGTCAGCTCCCTCTCCGGATAGAACAACCTTTACCTTTTCGGCTGCAATATTGCACACAAAATAAAGTGCAATAGCAGCGGGATCAGCAAGAGGTTCATCCATATGGTACTGAATTTTAGAGAGCATATTCCAATATTCATCAGCAGTAATAACCTTGCTATAATTTTCTTTATTAATATATTTAGAGAACTCTTTTGCCCAGCCTATTTCATTATATTTTTCATCTTCTCCAAATCCAACTGTAAAAGTTTTATCTACATTTGCAACAGCGGCAACATAGCTTGAATCAACACCACTTGACAAAAAGCTTCCAACCTCAACATCGCTTATTTTATGTGCCTCAACAGAATCATGAAAAACTTCTGATATTTGGTTTACCCAATCATCAAGGGAAGGCTTATCATCAGCATCAAATTTAATATCCCAGTAGCGTTTTGTTGTAAGCTTTCCGTCTTTATATATTAGATAATGTGCGGCAGGCAATTTATATACATTTTTAAAGAATGTTTCAGTAGTAGGCGAATATTGAAATGTCAAGTAATTTTCTAAAGCAGTTTCGTTTAGTTCTTTTTTAAACTGCGGATGAGGAAGGAAAGCCTTTATTTCCGAGCCAAACATAAAGGTTTTATCCATTATAGCATAATAAAAAGGCTTTATACCAAAAAAATCCCTCGCACCAAAAAGTTCTTTTTTATTTTTATCCCAAATAACAAAAGAAAACATACCTCTGAGTAAATTTAAAATATCTATGCCATACTCCTCGTAGCCATGTAAAAGCACCTCTGAATCACTTTTTGTTTTAAAAGTATGGCCAGCTTTAACTAGCTTTTCGCGTATATCCTTAAAGTTATATATTTCACCGTTAAACACCAAAACCTTTGAATTATCTTCATTTAGTATAGGCTGATTGCCTTGTTCAAGGTCAATAATACTTAATCTTCGAAAACCAAGTGCAATATCTTCATCAATGTACTTTCCTTCTGAATCTGGACCTCGATGTTTTATATTATCCATCATTTCGCCGATGATTAAATTAGAATTATTTATAAAATTTGTAAATCCTACATATCCACACATATCAGTTCCTCCATATAGATGATAAATTTATTTCTTCATAGTAAATTAATTGCGTTAGTAAATTATATTCCAAAATTAAAAAAATGCTATAAAATACCCTATAAATAATATTATAAAACAAAATAATACAAAATTCAATAAATAATTCAAGTTATAAGAAAAAAATAAATTATTAGAAAAAATGTATATAAATTTTCCCGTGCTATTGCAAAAAAAAATGAAATAATGTATACTATAAAATGAAAATGAGTAGATTAATTGTAAAATTTTATATAGTTTTTGGAGTAAATATAAGGGTGATTTAAGGATGGCTAAAAATTTCGTTGAGGATTTAAAAAAAAGAAAAAGAAGACCCGCGGTAAAATTTAGATTTTCAATGCTTGTTTTTATATTCACGATTACATTAGGCGTATTTTTCGCAATGCATATAATAGAGGCAAATATTAATGATGAAGAATTTATTCGTAATCTTTATGGTCATGACAACTCATCAGTAAAGAATAGTGATATAAATTCAAGTGGTGATACGAATAGCAGTAATACATCGCGTTTAATTAATCCTGTTCCTCAATCAACCGATGTTAAGGGGGCGGAATATTGGGCAGAATGCGCTTTGGTTGGTGATTCAACCATGCTGAAAATAGCTAATACGGATACTAAAAATATATCGAAAAATAATGTTTTTTCAGCATCAAATGTAAATATTGGAAATATTAATGATGTAAAAATTAATCAGGGCAGTGGAAATAATAATATTGTAAATTTGTTACAGGCATCTAATTTAAAAAATATTTATATTATGCTCGGTAATGATGGCATAGAAACTTTATCAATTGAACAGATGATAGAAAGCTATACAACATTTATTAGAAATCTGAAAAAGGCTATGCCAAACGCAAAAATTTATATAATGTCAATTCCACCTGTTACAGAAGAAAGGGAGAAAATGCAGACTAACTCCGTTTCAAATTTAAAAATTGACCAATATAATTCGGAGTTATTAAGGCTTGCTAACAGTGAGTCTGTGTATTTTATTGATGTTAATACAACTTTAAAGGGGAATAATGGTAAGCTTCCAAATGCGTTTGCAGAAAATGATAATATAAACTTAAAAGCTTCAACCTATAAGGTAATACATGATTATATTTTAACACATACTGCTGATTAATATTAAATAGGGCTATGAAGTTGTAACACGAATTTATTTAATTTTTAAGCTATAATTTTTTATTAATATTAACTAACTGTTTTGTAAAGTTACTATGCAAAATCTCTAAACATATAAATCATAGCCAACCACAATATATTGTGGTTGGCTATGATTTGTAGAATTTCTTGTTTTAATTATATAAAAACTAGATTTTTTTAAAAAATTACAATTATTAACACATACAAACAAATTTTTTATGCAAATGGACAAAATAATACTTATATTTTTTGTTTTTTATGCCTTGACAATATCTGTGGTATGTTATATACTTATAAATAGTTTTCAAATTAACCACAATATATAGTATTTAACTGGAGGCGCTAGATTTATGGTAACACAGATAGTGAAGAGGGATGGACGAAAGGTTCCTTTTAATATTGAAAAGATAGCAAATGCTATTTTCAAGGCCGCTCAATCCGTTGGTGGATCAAATTATGATGAGTCAATGAATTTGGCTGTTGATGTTTGTAAAATAGTTGAGGTAAAATATGCTGACAAAATTCCTACGGTTGAAGAAATTCAGGATATCGTAGAAAAGGTTTTGATAGAAAATGGACATGCCAAAACAGCAAAGGCATATATTTTGTATCGTTATGAAAGAACACGCTCAAGAGAAATGAATACAAATCTTATGAAGGTTCTTACGGACTTGACATTTAAGCCTGCAAAGGATAGCGATATAAAGAGAGAGAATGCGAATATAGATGGCGATACAGCGATGGGTACGATGCTAAAATACGGTTCAGTAAGTGCGAAGGAATTTTATGAGCTATATGTTCTTGAGCCTAAGCATGCGAAGGCACATTCTGAGGGAGATATACATATTCACGACCTGGATTTTCTCACATTGACTACCACTTGCTGTCAAATAGATTTAATAAAGCTTTTTAAAGATGGTTTCTCAACAGGGCACGGTTTTCTAAGGGAACCTAACGAAATTGCAAGCTATTCAGCTTTGGCTTGTATAGCAATACAATCCAATCAAAATGACCAGCATGGCGGACAGAGTATTCCAAATTTTGATTATGCCATGTCTGATGGTGTAAAAAAGACATATAGAAGACGCTATATGCAGAATATTGCAAGAGGTCTGAACTTGATTGCTTCTGTGGAGGATTATGATGAGGTTGCTCAAAAGATAGTAACTGAAATTTATAAGGAAACAGGTCTACAACCTATTTTATCAAATAAGAATGATTATCAGAAATTTGAGCTTGAAAAGCTGCTTGAATATACAGATAGGGAAACAACTGAAAAAATACAAGCTTTTGCGTTAAAGGCAGCGTTTAAGGAAACAAATCGTGCTACATATCAGGCTATGGAGGCATTGATTCATAATTTAAATACCATGAATAGCAGAGCTGGTGCTCAGACTCCTTTCAGCTCAATTAATTATGGTACAGATACAAGTCCTGAGGGACAGATGGTAATTGAAAATATTCTTTTAGCTAATGAGGCGGGGTTGGGAAATGGAGAAACGCCTATTTTTCCAATACATATTTTTAAGGTTAAAGAGGGGATAAACTATAATCCTGGAGACCCAAATTATCATTTATTGAAGTTGGCTTGCCGTGTTTCAGCAAAGCGTTTGTTTCCGAATTTCTCATTTCTGGACGCACCGTTTAACCTTGCTTATTATAAAGAAGGCGATTATAACACTGAGGTTGCATATATGGGTTGCAGAACTCGTGTTATGGCAAATGTATATGATCCAACAAGAGAGGTCGTATGTGGCAGGGGAAATCTAAGTTTTACATCTATAAATTTACCACGACTTGCTATTAAAGCAAATAAAGATATTGATGTTTTTTTTAAAAGCCTTGATGAAATGATGGAACTTTGCATTGCTCAATTATTGCATAGGTTTAGAATTCAGGCAAGTAAAAAAGTCAGAAACTTTCCATTTTTAATGGGACAAGGGATATGGATTGATTCCGATAAATTAAGTGCTGATGATAGCATTGGGGAAATTATAAAGCATGGTACTTTATCCGTCGGCTTTATCGGTCTTGCTGAAACCTTGAAAGCACTTATAGGTGTACATCATGGTGAAAGTGAGGAGGCACAGAAATTGGGTCTTGAGATTGTATCAAGAATGCGTGCAAGGCTTGATGAGGAATCAAAGAAAAGAAACTTAAATTTCACTTTGCTTGCAACTCCTGCTGAAGGCTTGTCAGGAAGATTTGTCAGAATGGATAAAAGGATTTTTGGGATTATTGAGGATATTACAGACAGGGACTATTATACTAATTCATTCCATGTGCCTGTATACTATCCAATCAGTTCTTATGATAAGATAAAAATTGAGGCTCCTTATCATGCATTAACTAATGCGGGACATATTAGTTATGTAGAGTTGGATGGAGACCCTATGGATAATTTATCCGCATTTGAAAAAATCGTTAGATGTATGAAGGAATCCGGAATAGGCTATGGCTCTATAAATCATCCTGTTGATAGGGATCCTGTATGTGGATATACTGGTATTATCAATGAAGTTTGTCCGATGTGTGGAAGACGAGAGGATGAACATAAAGTGGTATTAGAGAGATTAAAGAGGGTAACTGATTAGGGTTCAGCATACTATTTAGGTTGGTGTTATATAATAATGGAAGTAAGAATTGCTGGAACAGTAAATGATTCAATAGTTGACGGACCAGGATTAAGATTTGTAATTTTTACTCAGGGATGCCCACATAATTGTGAGGGCTGTCATAATCCACAGACACATGCATTTGATGCTGGGGAAGTTGTCAGTATAGGTGAACTTTATGATATGATAAAAAAGAATCCTCTGCTTGATGGAGTAACATTCAGTGGAGGAGAGCCCTTCTGTCAGGCGATTCCACTTGCAGAACTTGGAAGAAAGATTCATGAGATTGGATTAAATATCATAACCTATACTGGTTATACTTTGGAATATTTACTTGAAAATGCTGATGAAAGCAATGGGTATCTTGAGTTATTAAATGTAACAGATTATCTTATTGATGGTAAGTTTGAGATTGAAAATAAAAATTATTTATTGAAATTCAGAGGCAGTTCTAATCAACGATATATTGATTGTAAAAAGAGCTTGGAAACAGGTAATATTTGTATTGTGGACGATTAGGAGGATAATGTGAATAGGGTCAAAATAGTATTTCTGGCAATGACAATTCTTATTACATCACTTTTTTATGGTTGTTCACATGATGAAAGTGATGGCTCTGGTTATCTTTTTAACTGTACTCTTTTAGGGAATCCACAAAATTTGGACCCCCAGATGGCAACAGATACATCCTCCTTTACGATAATAAAAAATATGTATTCAGGATTGTTGAAACTGGATGCCAATGGTATTCTGATAAATGACATAGCAAAAAGCTATGAAATCTCAGATGATGGATTAAAATATACTTTTGAACTAAGGGATAATTGCTACTGGTACTCAAAGGATTTTGAGGAAGGTGAGGAGGTTAAGGTTACTGCTAAGGATTTTGTTTTTGCATTTCAGCGTATATTTAATCCACAGATGCAGTCACCTTATAGAAATGACTTCTCCTGTTTAAAAAATGCTGCTGCGATAATAAACGGAGAAATGGGTTATACAAATATTGGGGTTACTGCTATAAGTGATTTTAAATTGGTTATAGAGCTAGATTATCCTAATGCAAATTTTCTTACATTGTTGACAACCCCTCCAGCTATTCCATGCAATGAGGAGTTCTTTTACAGTACAAAGGGACGATATGGATTAGATAAGGAATCTGTAATATCAAATGGTTCATTTTATTTGACGGAGTGGTTTTATGACCAATATGGGCCTGAAAATATCATCATTATGCGTCGTAACAGCTTTAATTCTGAGGCAAACAAGGTTTATCCATCATCATTGAAATTTAATATTGAAAAGGATTATAACTCACAGTTTAAGAGCTTTAATGATAAGAAAATCGATTATCTTCTTACTGATGTTTATACTGATAAATTTAATAAAAAGGATTATATAATTAATGAGTATGAGGGTTCTACGCTTGGAATCATCTTTAACTTAAATGATGAGGTTTATTCAAATAAAAATATAAGGAAGGCTTTTGCTTTAAGTATAAACAGGGAGGAATTGAAAAGCAAGCTGAAAAAAAATGATGTTTCAGTTGCAAGTGCCATTGTTCCACCTGATACTGTTTTACTAAATAAAAGTTATCGTGAACTTGTTGCAGAAGAGCATTTAAGTGAATATAATGAAAATAAGGCCATAGAATTTCTTAAGGATGGAATGACTGAGCTTAATATAAATTCATTGAATTCAGTTAAAATTTTAGTTGCAGAGAATATGATAAATTCTGACTATATGCATTATTTCACACAGAAATGGCAGCAACTTTTCGGTGTATATATTGGCTTTGAAATTGTACATCAAAGTGAATATGAGCAAAAGCTTCGTGATGGGGAATATAAGGTAGCAATATATGAGATTACAGGAGATTATAACAGTGTTTTTTCGGTTTTGAGTAAATTCTCAAGCGATAAAAATGATTTTGGCTATTCAAGTGCTGAAACAGATAATCTTTTGTCAAGGGTTGGAACAATCTCTAGCCTTAGTGATTGTGTGGATATATTTCGGAATATTGAAAAACAAATAATCAGCGATAGTTCCTTTATACCTGTTTTTTATAAGAAAAAGTATCTGATATACAGGAAAACTAATGCTGATATAATTTATAATCCATTTTCAGGGTATATTGATTTTCAATATGCAAAATATTTTGAAGATTAGGGGGTGTAATAAGATTTATTTCCTTTAAAAACATTTTCTTATCGGAACAGCCGATAAAATTATCACCTGTTATAAAAACAGTGTCAAAAGGAGATTTAAAGCAATATAAGAATCAAGGAGGGATTTTATGAAATTTATATCTTGGAATGTAAATGGTCTTCGTGCTTGTGTCAGCAAAGGTTTTTTAGATTTTTTTGATGAACAGGATGCTGATTTCTTTTGCATTCAGGAAACTAAAATGCAGAGAGGGCAGCTTGATTTGAGCCTTAGTGGATATAAGCAATTCTGGCACAGTGCTGAAAAGAAGGGATATTCAGGAACGGCAATATTTACAAAGCATGAGCCTTTAAGTGTAATGTATGACTTTGGAACAGACGAGCATAACACTGAAGGAAGAGTAATAACGCTTGAATATGATGATTTTTACCTGGTTAATGCCTATGTTCCGAACTCACAAAAAGAGCTTGTACGCCTTAATTATCGTATGGAATGGGAAGATGTAATGCTTAACCACCTTGTAACTCTTGATAAAGCTAAGCCTGTTATTTATTGCGGTGATTTAAATGTTGCACACAAGGAAATTGACTTAAAAAATCCTAAAACTAATACTATGAATGCTGGTTTTACAATTGATGAAAGAAATAAATTAACAACTTTGCTTGACAGTGGCTTTGTGGACACATTTAGGTTACTTTATCCAGATGTAACAGACGCATATACTTGGTGGTCATATATGTTTAATGCTCGTGCAAATAACGCTGGTTGGCGTATTGACTACTTTATAGTTTCAGAGAGAATAAAAGATAAGGTGAAGGATAGTATTATTTATAAAGATATTATGGGCAGTGACCATTGCCCTGTTGGATTGGAAATTTTTTAATATGTTTTAAATATTAAAGAATAGTTTGACGATGGGAGTTGTACATTTATTTGTAGTATTAAATTGAGTATATGTATTATACGATACATAAAAATTGAGGGAGTATTTAATGCTGAAAAGCTTGTATAATTTATTGAGATCTAGCATTTTAACGATAATGGTAATAGATGCAGATGTAACATATTTTCAGAGTGTCATACATTCTTTTGTTACATCTGCTATTTTTATTTTAGTAAATTTATCAAGCTAGATAACTCATAAAATAATTGTTAATATTAAATAATCTTATTAAACTTTATATAAAATTATTTACTTATATCTTCCTATTGTTCTTGTTTTTGTAAGTTTAATATGATATAATTGTAATTAATGTATAGATATATTGAGGATTTGAAATTGAGATGAAGTAGTTTATGTAGCAGTTCAGACAGCCTAATCTGATGTCAAAAGTGATATAGATAGAGTTATTTTAAACATAAAGTTTTATTCAAAATTAAGGGGGGTAATAGTTTGAAAGTAAAATCAAAATTTCTTGTAGCAATGATATCAGCTGCACTAGCAGTTAATATGATTGGGGGAATCAGTTTTCAAAATAATGAAAACAACAAAATTTCAGCTGCAAATTCTACAATTGTAGAAAAGCTCAACAGGGGAATTTCTGCAGTCAAGACTGAAAGCGGGATGCTTATAAGCTGGAGGTATCTGGCAAATGACCCAGTGAATACTGTGTATAAGTTATATCGTGATGGAGCTTTAATTTACACAAGTAATGCAAATGAGGCTACATGCTATCTTGATGCAGGAGGAGGTTCAAACAGCAAGTATCGTGTAGATACAGTTGTTAATGGTGAGGTTGTATCTTCAGATAACTGCACATTAATATCTGGTAATACCTATTTTGATGTACCTGTATCTCCACCGGGAAGTGGATATACTCCTAATGATATGACAGTAGGAGATGTTGACGGAGATGG
>JAAYPV010000005.1 GCA_012519635.1 Clostridiales bacterium | reverse complement strand
GAGGCGGTCGCTCTATCCAGCTGAGCTACGGAAACATCTTTAAAATCTATTCAATTTTGGACTTAAACTAACTCATTGTCAATCACTTTTGCTCCAAAGGCGGTCGTTGTAACTGATTCTTAGGAGGGGACTGTTATATCCATTTAACTACGGAAGCACTTACTTTTAAAGTATAGCATAATAGCTTCAAAAATGCAAGACCTTTTTTGTTTTTTTATAATCCCCAAAGGCTCCTACATGTAAAACAAGGTGCCACCTCACCAGTGATACCTTGTCAATCAAGCATTTATAATATATTTAAGGGCAAAACCACCCATAAACATTGCTTATATATTTTAACATTCAATTATGCTTCCTCAATTTCAACCATTACCTTGAGGTTCTTTCTTGTCGCTCCAGCACGCATAATAGTACGAATAGCCTTTGCAATTCTTCCCTGCTTGCCGATTACTCTACCCATATCCTCCTTAGCAACATTAAGATGCATTACAATAACTCCTTCCTCATTAGGAGCATCTTCTGTGATACAGATATCTGCTTTATTCTCAACAAGCCCTTCAACAATTGAATATAGTAATTCCTTCATAATAGTACCTCCATAAAAGCAATGAATTAAAGTAGGGGGAATTAAAGCTAGCCTTAATTCAAGCACCCTACAAACCACTGCATAAATAAACTAGATTATACCGCTAGTTTTAAGAATTTTCTTAACAGTTTCTGTTGGTTGAGCGCCATTTGACAACCACTTTTTAGCCTTATCCTCATCAACCTTGATAACTGATGGCTCCTTAGTTGGGTCATAGTAACCAATCTCTTCTATAAATCTGCCATCTCTAGGGCTTCTTGAGTCAGCAACCACTATACGATAAAAAGGATTTTTCTTAGCACCCATTCTTCTTAATCTGATTTTAACTGCCATTTATTTCACCTCCACAAACCTGATATCTATTTTAACCTTTCGGATAAAACCTAAATTCTTACATCCGGATTAAGTATTAAGTATTATATATATTGATAGACCAATTAAAAACAGACCAACTATTACCTGTATAATCCTTGCAGCTGTTCTTCCAAATAAATTGCATATTCTTCTTGTTCTTCCCAAATTAAAATACCAATCCCAATTAAAAATAGAAGCTACAATTGCTAATAATCCAATAAGGATTAAAACCACATAAAATACTTTTATACCCGGTGTTACACTGGCGCTTTTTGTCAATAAATATAAGTTCATAATATCACTCCGCCGCAATATAATGTTCTACATTGGTGGCAATCCACCACCATTAAAATTCATGCCCGCAAAATTCCTTCTTGCCATTTTAGCCATCTTGCCTTTTTTACCTTTTTTCCCGAACTGCTTCATCAGCTTCTGCATCTGCTCAAACTGCTTCAACAGCCTGTTTACATCCTCAACCTTAGTTCCACTTCCCGCAGCAATCCTACGCTTGCGTTGCGGATTAATAATAGACGGCTTTTCTCTTTCCTCTTTTGTCATAGAGGTTATTATCGCCTGTATCCTCAGCATTTGCTTATCGTCAATATCTATATCATTAATCTTATCGCCAACACCCGGTAACATAGAAACTATCTGCTTAAGCGAACCCATTTTCTGAATCTGCTTCATTTGGTCAAGCAAGTCATTCATGTCAAAAGTATTCTGCTCAAGCTTTTTTGTGAGCTTTTCGGCATCGCTTTTACTAATTGTTGTTTCAGCTCTTTCAATAAGGCTTAACACATCACCCATTCCAAGAATCCTCGACGCCATACGCTCAGGATGGAACTGCTCAAAATCATCTAGCTTTTCACCAGTACCAACAAATTTTATCGGCTTGCCTGTAACAGCAAGTACGGATAATGCCGCACCGCCCCTTGTATCAGAGTCAAGCTTTGACATCAGCACCCCGTCAATTCCCAAAGCATCATCAAACGCTTTAGCAACATTAACAGCATCCTGTCCAGTCATTGCGTCAACAACAAGCATAATCTCACTTGGCTCCGTTTCCGCCTTGATACTTTTAAGCTCATTCATAAGCTCTTCATCTATATGCAAGCGTCCTGCTGTATCCAAAATAACTATATCATGCCCATAATCCTTAGCGTGCATTACAGCCTGCTTTGCTATTACAACAGGATTAATCTGTCCCATTTCAAAAACCTTGACATCAGCCTTTTCACCAACAACCTTAAGCTGATTAATCGCAGCTGGTCTATAAATGTCACAAGCTACAAGTAAAGGTCTATGACCTTCAATTTTAAAATACTTAGCTAGCTTTGCAGCATGGGTTGTTTTACCTGAACCCTGAAGTCCGCACATCATTATGATGCAAGGTGGCTTTGAAGGCATATTTATCTTTGAATTTGATTCACCCATGAGTGAACAAAGCTCTTCATTTACAATTTTAATCACCTGTTGAGCAGGGGTAAGACTTGACAGAACTTCCTCACCAACAGACCTTTCAGTTACCTTTGCAACAAAGTCTTTAACTACCTTATAGCTTACATCAGCCTCTAAAAGAGCAAGTCTGACTTCACGCATTGCTTCCTTGACATCGGACTCACTAAGTTTTCCGCGTGATTTTAGTCGTTTAAAGACTCCGTTTAATTTTCCTGAAAGACTCTCAAAAGCCATAAATCTACCTCCTTGATAAAGCTTTGTATGTATAAATATATTTATTCATGTTAAAAATATATGTTGTTGCTGTTTATATAATATCGTCACCTTGTTTTACAAGTTTTAAAATCTCAGAGGAAAGCTTAACATTTTCGCTATGTCCAAGAGAAGTACTCAAGTCATTTATATTTTGTGCAAGTGTATTAATTTTTTCGAAAAGCTTTCTGCATTTCACTAACTTTTCGGCAACACACAGCTTTTGCTCTAAATCTGAAAGCGTTTGCTCAGCACGCTTTATGCTGTCATGGACACCCTGTCTGGTTATTTTTTCGTGTTCAGCAATTTCTGACAATGACAGGTCTTCGTAATAGTAGAGTTCCATAACTTCACGCTGTTTATCAGTTAACAGATTTCCGTAAATGTCCATAAGAACGGCAATTCTGTATTCCTTATTCATGGAATTCATAGGATACCTCCTGTAAAGCGCAAAAGCTTTACAGTCATTATAAATGAAAGTTTACAATTTGTCAATAGGGGTTTTAAATTTATTTTCATTTTCTTGCTTTACTCTCCTTCCATTTATGTTTTTAAATTATCTTTTATCAAACCTTATCATATTAACATGTATTTTTGTATAAAAACACTATTGAAATGCTTTCCAAAACCCTGTATAATAGTAAATGTATCTAATTTCATTGAGTAGCCGACGCAATGCTCAATTTTAATCTGAATTCACTCGTCGGAGAATGGAGCTTTCTATGGCAAAAAATATTACCAAAGAGGCAATTAAACAACAATTTATTGATACTCTACAAAAAAACTATAATATTTCACCAGATGAAGCATCTGATAAACAAGTCTATAAGACGCTCTCCTCTATTGTTGTGAACATTCTTAAAGAAAAAAGACGACATTTTATTACAAACGCCCACTCATTAGGCAAAAAACAAGTCTACTACCTCTCAATGGAATTTTTAATGGGGCGTTCACTAAAAACAAGTCTTTACAACCTTGAAATAGCTGAGGAGGTCCGCTCCGTCCTAAAGGATTTTAGAGTTAACCTAAACAGAATATACGAATGTGAACCTGATGCAGGTCTTGGAAACGGTGGTCTTGGTCGTCTTGCTGCTTGCTACCTCGACGCACTTGCTACACAGGCTTATCCCGCTACCGGTTACTCTATCTGCTATGAATACGGTATTTTTAAGCAGAAGTTGGAGGACGGTTGGCAAACAGAGCTTCCCGATAACTGGCTTCCTGGCGGTGAAGTGTGGCTCGACGCAAAACCTGAAATGGCTATCGAAGTGCACTTTGAAGGCGAACTTCAAGAATACTGGGATAACCAATATCACCACATAAATCACATAAATTACAATACAGTTATTGCAGTTCCATACGATATGTATGTTTCTGGCTATGATAGCGAGGGCGTATCTGTTTTAAGACTATGGTCCGCTAAATCACCTAGCTTTGATATGGCTTTGTTCAATCAGGGCGAATACGCTAAGGCACTAGGACAAAACAGTATTGCAAATGCAATCTCAAAGGTACTATATCCAAACGATAACCACCTTGAAGGCAAATCGCTAAGACTTCGTCAACAATATTTCATGTGTGCAGCATCTGTCGGAGATATTGTAAATAACCATATGTCAGTTTATGGAACGCTCGACAATCTCCATGAAAAGGTTGCTATTCACATTAATGATACACATCCAACGCTTGCTATTCCTGAACTTATGAGAATTCTGCTTGACGATTGCGGATACTCATGGGAAAAGGCATGGCATATCGTTACAAATACATTTGCTTATACTAACCATACAGTTATGGCAGAGGCTCTTGAAAAATGGGATGTTAACCTTGTTAAGAGAATAATCCCTAGAATTTACACTATTATTATCGAAATAAATAATCGTTACTGCAAAACTCTTATGGAACATAATGGTGGCGATAGCTGTAAGACATCCAGAATGTCCATTGTCAAGGATAATCAAATCCATATGGCTACACTATGCGTTGCTGCTTGCCATAGCGTAAATGGTGTTTCAAATCTTCACTCTGAAATCATTAAGAAAAATGTTTTTCATGATGAATACCTTGATTCACCTACTAAATTTAAAAATGTTACAAACGGTATCGCTTATAGAAGATGGCTTTACCAGTCCAATCCAAAGCTCACTTCTTTCTTAAAGGAGAAGATTGGCGATAAGTTTTTAAAGGACGCTAGCGAGCTCAAAAAGCTCTGTGTGTTTGAAAATAATAAGGAAGTCCTTGAAGAATTAATGAAGATTAAATACCATAACAAAGAAAACTTCATTAAGTATATAAATCAGACACACAATTTCAATATTGACCCTGACAGTATCTTCGATGTTCAGGTTAAACGCTTGCATGAATATAAGCGTCAGCATCTGAATGCACTTAATATTATTGCTGATTATAACTATCTTCTAGAAAATCCTGACGCAGATTATCATCCAAAAACATTTATTTTTGCAGCAAAGGCCGCTCCTGGATACTATCTTGCAAAGCAAATTATTAAGTTAATTTGGGCAATTTCCGAGGAAGTAAGAAAGAATCCTAAAATTTCACAGAAAATGTCAATTTGTTTCTTAGAAGACTATAAGGTTACTCTTTCAGAAATATTAATGCCTGCAAGTGATTTGTCTGAACAAATCTCATTAGCTGGTACAGAGGCCTCTGGTACAGGTAACATGAAACTAATGCTTAACGGCGCTGTTACTATTGGTACTCTTGATGGTGCAAATGTGGAGATTAAAGAGGCTGTTGGCGATGAGAATATCGTTATCTTCGGTATGACTGCTGAAGAGGTTGAGGCTAAGAGATTAACTGGATACAATCCTGAAGAGTACTATGCCAATAATCCAATTATCAAGAATGCTATCGATAGACTATATCATGGAATTAATGGCTTTACCTTTGCAGAGGTGGCAAATTCACTTAAATCTCAGGACCCATATATGGTGCTTGCTGATTTTGATTCATACAGAAAGGCTCAGGCACTTTGCTCAGAATATTATACAAATACTGAGAAATGGGCTAAGATGTCACTTAACAATATCGCTGGTGCTGGTGTATTCTCTGCTGACAGAGCAGTAAAAGAATATGCTCGTGATATATGGAAGCTGTAATTTAAAGGCAGTATGATGGATGAGGGAGCCTTCTCCTTCATCCTACATATATAAAAATACTTTTCAAAGAGGTTGTAGTTTATTTATGAAAAAAATATATGACAGTTGGGATAGCTCATATAAATCCTGCTTTGGTGCAATAAAAAACGGGCAGTGTTGTGACTTTTCGATCAGAATCCCTCATGAAATGAAGCTTGACTTTCCTCCTGTAATGGTTATTTTCAGAACAGGGTTTAAGGAAAGATTTCTTACAATGACAGAGTCTGCTGTTGAATCGGATTGCACAGTTTATACTGCCAGCTTTGTACCTAAGCATATTGGAATTCATTACTACTATTTTGCTTTAACAATTGATGGAACAAGAAGATATGTAAAAAGTGTGTCGAAACATAATGCAGTCATTGATAATGGAGACCTTTTCCAGCTTACTGTCTATTCTTCCAATTTCACTACACCTGATTTTATTAAGGGTGGAGTTATGTATCAGATATTTCCCGACAGGTTTTGCAAAAGTGGAAAGGAACACAAAAATGTGCCTAAGGATAGAATTATCCGAAACGATTGGGGTGGCATGCCCTATTATCGTCCCGACCAGAATGGTCATGTGTGGAATAACGACTACTTTGGCGGAGATTTGGAAGGTATTCGTTCTAAATTACCCTATCTTGCTGAATTAGGCATAACCTGTATCTATCTAAATCCTATTTTTGAAGCACACGAAAATCATCGCTATAATACTGCTGACTATATGAAAATAGACCCTATGCTCGGTACAAATGAGGACTTTAAAAGGTTATGCAGTCATGCTGCTGAAATGGGTATAGATATTATTTTAGATGGTGTTTTCTCACATACAGGTGCGGACAGCATCTACTTTAATAAATTCAACAGATATGACTCAGTTGGTGCGTATAATTCACAGGACAGCGAATACAGCTCATGGTACACCTTCTATGAGTTCCCAGATAAATATGAGTCATGGTGGGGAATTGATACTCTGCCGAATGTAAATGAAAATGATGAAAAATATACTAATTTTATCTGTGGTGATGGTGGTGTAATTGACTACTGGCTTGAACAGGGAGCTGCTGGCTTTAGACTTGATGTAGCAGATGAACTGCCCGATGAATTTCTCGACAACCTCAATAAATGTGTTAAAAAGCATGGAAACTCAAAGCTTATTATAGGTGAGGTCTGGGAGGATGCCTCAAATAAGGAAAGCTATGGCGTAAAAAGACGCTATCTTCTCGGCTCACAGCTTGATTCAGTTATGAATTATCCGTTCAGAGAGGCCATACTTAATTATGTAAAGGGTGGAAGTGTATTTGACTTTAAAATTCAGGTTATGTCAATCCTTGAAAATTACCCAAAGCCAGCTATTGATGTACTTATGAATTTTGTTTCAACGCATGATACTGAGCGTGCTATCAATAATCTCGGCGGAGAAACCTGCGTTGGTAAATCTAAGGATTGGATGTCTGAGCGCCGTCTCACTGAAGAGGAATACAATCTCGGCAAGGCTCGCTTGAAATGTGCGATGGTTTTGCAATTCTTCCTACCAGGTGTTCCTTGTATCTATTATGGCGATGAATCGGGTATGCAGGGCTATAAGGACCCATTCAACAGACAGTGCTATAATTGGGGCAGTGAGGACAAGGAGCTTATCAAATTTACAAAAAAACTGATTGAAATACGCAAATCCTCAAAGGTTTTCAAGGACGGAAAGCTGATTTTCTTGACTCTTGATGAAAATGTTCTAGTTTTTGCAAGAGCAAGAACTGAACGCAAAAAAGCTGTTGTTATCTTTCTTAACCGCTCTGATAGCCCTCAGACAATAACTCGTGACAGATTGGTTATCTCTAAATATAAAAGATTTGAAATGCTTTATGGTGACCATAAGGACCAAATTGAAGACGATTTAATTATCCTGCCTCCTTATGGATATGCTGCAATAAAGGTTGAGTTATAAAAAAACAAATCCATCACATGAACTGTCAGTCATGTGATGGATTTTTACATATCCTAAACTATTACTTAACCTCAACTGTCCAGCCGAAAGTATCCTCAATCTTACCCCACTGGATTCCAGTTAAAGTGTCATACAACCTTTGTGATATATCCCCGATTTTGTTATCGTTAATTTCCATAACCTTATCTCCCCATTTCAAATGACCAACAGGAGAAATAACAGCAGCAGTACCTGTTCCGAACACTTCATTAAGTTTTCCCGCATCATAAGCATCAGCAATTTCTTGAATTGAAATCCTTCTCTCTGTAACCTTCAAGCCCCAGCTCTTGCAGATTTCAATTGCTGACTTTCTTGTAATTCCAGGAAGAATTGAGCCTTGAAGCTCCGGTGTAATAACCTCTCCATCCATTACAAAGAAGATATTCATTGCCCCAACTTCTTCAATATACTTCTTCTCAACACCATCAAGCCATAGAACCTGTGAATAGTTCTGCTTATGTGCCTCATCCTGTGCTTTAAGTGATGCAGCGTAATTTCCGCCTGTTTTTGTATAGCCCATACCACCTCTTACAGCACGGACATAGTTGCTTTCAACATAAATATTTACAGGATTTAGTCCTGATGAATAATATGCTCCTGATGGAGATAGAATGATTATAAACATATATTTTTCGGAAGGAGAAACACCTAAAAATGGGTCAACCGCAATTATAAAAGGACGTATGTAAAGAGACGCACCATCAGTATGAGGAACCCAATCCTTTTCAACCTTGAGCAATTCCACAAGGTACTTGAGTGCCATTTCCTCATCAAGATGCGGAATAACAAGTCTATCATTTGAAGAATTCAGCCTCTTAAAGTTTTCAAGCGGTCTGAACAACAAAATTCTATCATCAGCAGTACGATATGCCTTCATTCCCTCGAATACTTCCTGCCCATAATGCAAGCACATACATGCAGGGCTTAGCTCCAACGGACCAAAAGGAACTATTCTCGGACTATGCCAACCCTTTCCTTTATCATAGTCCATGATAAACATATGGTCGGTAAATTTCTTACCAAAGCCTAAATTTGACTCATCAGTCGGCTTCTCCTTAGGAGCTTTGGTAAGCTCAATTTTAATATTTTCCATTTTTCAAAACCTCTTTTTAATGAAATTAGAATATACATTAGCTTAGTAATATATAATATTATATCAAAATTTTTCGTTTAATGCAACAAAAATAAGATATTTTAGTTCACACTAAAATAATTCTTTTTTATATTATTGTTGTAATAGTTTATTAAGGTTAAAACACCTAATGCAAAAACAACAAGTATATTTAAAGTAATCAATGTCTTAGCTAATTTACTCATTTACAAAACCTCACATTCTACTTTAAAAATCTAAAACACTTCCCTATCATACGCCAAAGCCTTTATTGATATTATTATATCATAATTGCTCTGTTTTTTCCATAGCTTAAAAAATTTTTTTTACCTATTTCATTTAATATAGAAATTTGTTATAATATAATAAGTAATTTTATCATATTTAATAAACAGGAGTTGACATGAATAAATATAAAAAATTAGCGACAAATACTCTGATTTTATCAATAGGCTCATTTGGCTCAAAAATACTCAGCTTCCTGCTTGTCAGATTTTATACAAATATTTTAGGTGCAGAGCTTTTCTCAGCCTCTGAGATATTTACTTCAACAGTGTACTTACTTGTACCTCTGGCACTTCTCAGTATTGATGAGGCTGTTTTGAGGTTTATTCTTGATAAAAATTACAAAACTGATGAAGTCTACTCTACCGGAATGTTTGTTGCATTAATCGGAAACATTTCACTTTTAGTTTTGGTTCCACTGATTAATTTTATACCCGACCTGAAAGAAAGAATTTTGCTGCTTTACTTATGTATTTTTGCATCGGGCTTTAGAATGATTAATCAACAATTTATAAGAGCAAGAGGTTATTTAAAGCTATATGCCATTGATGGCATACTTACAACATTTAATTTGTTTCTGTTAAATATAATCTTTATGGCTGTGTTTAAATTGGGCGTTGAGGGATATATCCTCTCAATTATCCTATCCGATATTATGTCCTCATTATTTATTTCGCTTATTGCTGAAAATGTACATTTTATTAGCTTTAAATCAGTATCAAAAAACCTAATGTCCTCAATGCTTAAATATTCTATCCCAATGATTCCTACCTTTATTTTATGGTGGATCGTAAGTGCATCGGATAAATACATGATAAGATTCATGATTAGTGATACAGAAAATGGTCTTTATAGTATGGCAACAAGAATTCCTACACTTATCTCAATTGTATCCACCATATTCTTTCAAGCATGGCAGCTTTCCGCAATCACAGAATATAATTCAGAGGATTCTAAAAGGTTCTACTCTACTGTCTTTAATGCATATCAATCCATACTTTATATCGGTTCAGCAGGTATTCTGCTCTTCCTTATTCCGATTGCAAAGGTGCTTTTGGGAGATTTTCACGAAGCATATATCTTCGCACCCCTATTGATTATCGCTGTGCTTATGTCATGCCTTTGTCAGTTTCTGAGCAGTATCTATTCAGCAACAAAGAATACAAGCCACTCCTTATGGACAAGCCTGCTTGCTGCTGTCAATAACATTGTTCTGAATTTAATATTAATCCCCAGAGTTGGGCCACAGGGTGCTGCATTTGCAACTATGTCAAGCTACGGTCTTTGTTTTATAGTAAGGGTATTCGATACCAGAAAAATGCTTGCCTATAAGGTTGACTGGATTAAACTAATACTAAATATAACTACATTGTTTATTATGTGTATTGTTATTGTTAACGAAAAAAAATTCCTAACCTTGTACCTGATTGCATGCTTTGCTATCATAGGACTGCTCAATTTAGATGAACTAAATTCTACCATTAAAAAATTATTTAGAAGATAGGAGTGTTGAACATGAGTACACCACATAACAGCGCTAAAAACGGCGATATCTCAAAAATTGTATTAATGCCTGGCGACCCGTTAAGGGCTGAATTTATCGCAAACACATATTTAAAAAATGTAACCTGCTACAATAAGGTTCGAAATATGCTTGGATTTACTGGTGAATACAAGGGCGTAAGGATTTCCATACAGGGCAGTGGAATGGGTATGCCATCAATGGGGATTTACTCCTATGAACTTTATAATGATTATGATGTTGACAGTATTATTCGTATCGGAACAGCTGGAGCTATTGCTGACTATGTAAATCTGCGTGATATTGTTATCGGACAGGCTGCCTGCACCAATTCAAACTATGCATCGCAGTATGGACTTCCGGGAACATACGCACCCATCGCCTCATATGAGCTTTTATCAGCTGCCGTAGACATCGCAAAACAACGAAATTCAAGCTATCATGTCGGCAATATATTTTCAAGTGATACTTTCTATGATGACTCATCATCTCTTGAAATATGGGCTAAAATGAGCGTTCTTGCAGTCGAAATGGAGGCTGCCGCTTTATATATGAATGCTGCACGCTTAAGAAAAAAAGCACTCTGCATTGCTACAATTTCAGATTGCCCACTTAAAAACCTTTCTACAAGTCCAGAGGAGCGCCAGAAATCCTTTACCGATATGATGGAGATTGCTCTTGAAATAGCTTATCAGCAGGCTCTATAAAGCTAAAAGCGGTTTATGTTATTCAAAATGTAATACAAGTTGGTTTTATATATAAAAAAACAGGGGAAACAACCCCTGTTTTTTATAATTAGTTAATAACTGTCTTTTCAGTTTCTTTATCAAAAATATGAATTCTGTTAGGGTCAATAGCCACCTTAATAACATCATTCATCTTTGTTGTTGTTCTAGGTGAAACCCTTGCAGTGAGTGGAATACCCTCACAATTTAGATATAAGAATGTTTCAGCGCCCATCATTTCTGTAAGCTCTACATTACAATCAATGATACCTGTAGTTGCGTTTGAAATATACATTTCTTCATCATGGATACTCTCAGGACGAATACCCATAATTACACCTTTACCTACATATTCCTTTAGCACATCCTTTGCCTTAGCTTCAGGAATAGCAATTCTATATCTCTTGCCTGTGCTTTCTTTTGAACCAAATTCAAGCTCAAAATGTCCATCCTCTTCCTGAACAAGAAGAGCCTCAACGAAGTTCATCTGAGGTGAGCCTAAGAAACCAGCAACGAATTTGTTAGCTGGACGCTCATAAAGTGCAGATGGTGTATCAACCTGCTGAATAAAGCCATCCCTCATAACAACGATTCTATCACCCATTGTCATAGCCTCAGTCTGGTCATGAGTTACATAGATAAATGTTGTACCCAATCTCTTATGAAGCTTAGAAATCTCTGTCCTCATCTGTGCACGAAGCTTTGCATCAAGGTTTGACAAAGGCTCATCGAGCAAGAATACTTTTGGATCACGAACTATTGCACGCCCCAAAGCCACACGCTGACGCTGTCCACCCGACATAGCCTTTGGCTTTCTGTCAAGAAGATGAGTCAAGTCAAGTATTTTTGCGGCTTCTTCTACCCTACGAGATATTTCATTTTTAGGCATTCTCCTTAGCTTTAAACCAAATGCCATATTCTCATAAACGGTCATATGCGGATACAAAGCATAGTTTTGGAAAACCATTGCAATATCTCTATCCTTTGGAGCGATATCATTTACCAAACGGTCACCAATATACAATTCTCCCTCTGTTATCTCTTCCAAACCTGCAACCATCCTCAATGTAGTAGATTTACCACAACCAGATGGACCAACTAAAACTATAAATTCCTTATCTCTGATCTCTAAATTAATATCTGAAGCAGCAACTACACCGCCTGGATATTTTTTATAAATATTACGCAATGATAAACTTGCCATAATTTCAGGCCTCCCAAAACTAAATTTTTGCCAATTTATGAACAATTGACTACTTTAATATCATATCAAATTTCTTACACATTTTCAAGTCACTATTTACCCAAAGTTATAATCATCAGTTTATTTAATATGACGAAAAAAATTCCTTGAATTTTCCTTTGCAGTCAAAAAATCGCAACTTTTTTCTAAGTTTTCAACATCTTTGTGCAACATTATTAAATGCTCACCAATGCCCAGTTTTTCGTTCATCATAAGCCCACCAAGTTGTGTCCTGTATAAATATTCAACATGGTTTTCAACAGAAGCGAACATTCTTTTTATCTGATGATACTTGCCCTCGTAAAGCTCGATAAATGCATAATTATTATCATTTTCATATCCATCAACCCTTGCCGAAAGGCATTGTTCTCCCGATTTTAGGACTAATCCTTCGGCAAATTGCTGAACATAGCTTTTTTCAAATGGCTTGTTCAGTTTGACTATATAATACTTTGGAATATGCTTTTTTGGCGACAAAATTCTGTGTGAAAGTTCTCCGTCATTAGTTAAAAACACAAAACCCTCTGAATCCTTATCAAGTCGTCCTGCTGGAAAAATACCCTTATGGACATTCTTTATTTCATCAGGTATCAGCTCTAGAACAGTTGGTGATTCACCATCTTTGGTTGAACAGACATATCCAGCTGGCTTATTAAGCATTATATAAATGTACTTTTTGTAGCAAATACTCTCTCCATTAACATTAACATCGTCCTTGTCCGCATCAATCTTAATATCAGTACTACTCACCACCACACCATTCACTTTAACTAAGCCCTTTTTAACAAGCATCTTAACTTCTTTTCTTGAATATTCCGTTTGATTGGCAATAAATCTGTCAAGCCTAATTATCTCCATAAAGCATTCCTTTCAAAATATATCCATTATGCATAAATCTTAAAATAATTAAACTATTCTATTCTTATTTTGATATATCCACCATATAAATATGTATAACAGACTTTATATATAGCAAAAAGGAGAAGTTTTATGGTTATTTCACTTAAAAAACTCAAAAAAATCGTTACTGTTTTACTTATAATTACAAGCCTGTTGTTAATCGGTATGATATTTATTTCAAAAGTGCAAAAACCAGCAGAAGCATCCGGCAAAACCTATCCAGATAATAACAGCAGGCTTTTATACCTCAACCAATGTGGCTGGAAGGTGGATGAAAATAATTTTATCGAAGAAAACATCAATATTCCGCATAAATTCAATAAGACATATGAAAAATACAATGAAATACAACGCCTGCAAGGCTTTGATTTAAGCGATTACAAGGGCGTGAAAGCAACCCAGTATACATATGATATCACAAATTACCCCAACAACAGAAAAAATGTAAAAGCCGTTTTAATTATCTATAATGATAGAATTATCGGCGGTCACATTTATTCCGCAGATACAAACGGATTTATGATGGGACTAAAAGAAGAAACCTTGTTTTAATAAAAAATGGTGCTATGCACCACTTTTTTTATGATACTATTTTAAAATCGTAAACTTGCCAATTACAGGCAACTCCTTCGCCTTGCCAGAAAAGCCGTTAATCATTCCTACAACTACCATTACAAATGCAGAAAGACCTAATGCCAAGCCGATAAGTACACCAATTATATCAAATAACCAGCCCATAATCGGAATTTCTCCCAAAATACCGAATACAACGAACAAAACCGAACCAACAACACCTGATGCAAAAGAGTATAGCAATGCAAGTAATGCCTGATTTGCATGGAATTTGCCAAAGCGAGAATTTGAGTTAACTACTAATGGAAGAAAGAACAACGGTGGAATATAGGAAATACCACAAATTACAGATGTATTCTGGATATCCGCTGAATCAAACTCCCCAGTTCTATCAGGTGTATCAAATATATTATTGTTCATAAAGAACCCCCCAATTTAATTTAATAATAAAAGGTACATTTATAATAACATATTAAAAAATAAATTTCTATACGATTTTATTTTTTTGTTAAATTTGCTAATCAACCAGCCTTAACTGATAGCTTTTTCGTTATTTACTACAATTTTATTCCTTTCCAACGGACAACTCTGATATTACCTTAATAAAACTATCAATATCAGTAAACTCCTTATACACAGACGCAAAGCGTATATACGCAATTAAATCTATCTCTTTTAACTTCTCAAGCACCATATCACCAATTTCAGCAGTTGTTATCTGATTTCTCATTTCATTAGCATAATAGCTTTCAAGGCTATCCACCATTTTTGATACTGCATCAACGCTGACAGGCCTTTTCTTAATCGAGCTGTAAATTCCTGTAATCAATTTATTCCTGTCAAATGGTTCAACAGAACCATCTTTTTTTTGCACCATAAGCAACGGCATTTCCACCACTTCAAATGTTGTAAACCTTTTTTGACATTTAATACATTCACGCCTTCTGCGTATCTTTGAATCCGACGGTCGAGAGTCAATAACCTTTGTATCCTCATAATCGCAAAACGGACATTTCATTAAACTATGCCTCCTCTATTGATTTAACCATTTCTTTAAGTGTATTGAAATTATCTAGCAAATCATTTACATCATTAAAATTATGCCTGTATAACTCCAGCATAACCGAGCCGTCAAAGCCCACATCATGAAGTAATGCCATAAAAGTTTTTACTTCAAATTCCCCATTGCCTATCGGTAAACAATCACCTTTTTTCCCGTAATCACTGATATGAACATGGACTATATGCTGTTTCAACTCACAAACTGTTTCAAATGGACATTCGCCAGAACGGATTGCTTGTTTCGTATCCAAAATAAATTTAGCATCCTCACCCAACGCTTTACACATTGCCTTCTGAAATCTCAGCGTGGAACTCTGACATCTTGAGACATTCTCCTGAGCAACAATTATACCGAACTCCTTACCCACATTAACAAGTCTTGCGAATATCTCAAAATAAAATTCATCAGGTGTTTGTAACACAGCCTTATTACCATGAAATACAAAAATATCTGCGCCCAGAATATTCATTGCCTCAAAATATTTTTTATAATATTCCAACACATCAACTACTCTGCGTTCATAATTTGAAAAAAACATCATCGGCTCCATAGCACAGGTATAAGGGTGTAGCGATTTACATGTTGCATCGTAACTATTCAATATATCAGCAATTTTTCTAACAAATTTCTTATCAAGTTCACTATCTGTATTTACAAATATTTCAACATGGTTGACTCCACTATCCAGCAGGTTGACAAGCGAATCCTCTAGTAAATCAGGATACAAACAGGCTGTTGAAACACCAATTCTCATTAAAAAACACCTCATAAAATTATAAGTATAATCTAAACCTTGTTCAACAGTTAAACTTCCTTTATGCTTTATACTATAAATTTATCTATCTTAATCCTTTGTTAATTATAACACAAAAAGCACCTGTTTATCAAGGTGCTTTTTAGTTAAATATAAAATATTTTATATACTATGCTTTTGCCTTTGTACCCTTTTTGGCATCCTTAGGTTTATTCTCCTTGCGGTTATTCCACCAATGCCATATTGAAGGAACAATACAAATTGATGAATATGAACCGAATACCATACCAACAATCAATGGTAATGTAAAGCTCATGATTGAGTCAATATTATTAATCACTGCCACAATCGCAACAACTGTTACTGACAATATAGCCATACCAGATGTTCTTAGCGAACGACCAATCGTCTGATTTAAACTGATGTTTACAAGTGTTTTTAAATCTTCCTTTGGCAATAGCTTTTTATTCTCTCTAATTCTATCGTAAATTACAATTGTATCATTAACTGAATAACCAAATATCGTGAGAATTACTGCAATAAAATTAGAGTCCAGCTCAAAGCCACAGAACACAAAGGTTGCAAATACGAAAAATGCATCATGCAAAAGAGCTAAAATTGCACATACTCCAGCAGACCAGCCACTAATTCTTTTAAATCTCCATGCGATATATACAACGAGAAGAACTGTTGCAAACAATACCGCAACCATACATTTAATAAAAAATTGCTTTCCTGCTGTCGGATTTACATCATTTGAGTCCAATATGTTAATATCATTATCAGCATAAATCTCTTTTAGCTTGGAGGTAATGTCAGCCTGCTTTTCAACTGTTAGACCTTCATCTGAACCAAAGGATATTGTAATGTTTTTTGTTTCATTCTGAATATTTTCACCCTGTTGAATATTAACATTGCTTCCAACAATTTTTTCAAGCTCTAGCTGAGCTTTATTTAAATCAATGTCTCCAACATATGAATATGTGAGAATTGTACCACCCTTAAATTCTATCGAAACCTTAACACCAAAAAATGCTACAATCACTGTGATAATCATCAACACAACAGATATCGCTATGAATATCTTGCCTTTTCCTACAAAATCATAATATTTTTTTGTATTACTCACTATCAGCACCTCCATAAAGCTTTGGATTTCTGAAGGCTTTAAACTTAGACAGTGAAAATAGCATTAATCTTGATGCTAATACACCCATTACAAAGTTTAAGATAACTCCTGCGAGAAGTGTAAATCCAAATGAATAAATTGTACTGTTTGTTGATACACCAAAATATCTAAATACTATATTTAGCATTTTTGCAAAAAAGCCATCAGGAGCTCCAAATGCTCCCATAAGAACTGCTGCTACTATAATAACTGTAATATTTCCGTCAAAAATTGATGTGAATGCTCTATCGTAGCCAAGCCTTAATGCTGTATCAAGTGACTTGCCCGCATTGATTTCCTCTTTAATCCTTTCGGAGGTAATAATATTTGCGTCAACACCCATACCTATTGAAAGAATAATACCTGCAATACCTGGTATTGTAAGTGTTGAACTAGGCATAAATCCAAAGTATCCCGAAACAATTGCAAGCGTTCCTGCCATCTGTCCTAGCAACGCAATTGCTGCTACAAATCCAGGTAATCTATATGTGAAAATCATGAAAAGTGCTACAAGACAGAATGCAATAATTCCACCTAAAACCATAGAATCAAGAGCACCCTCACCCATTGTAGGTGAAATTGTCTTAAAGCTTGAGGTCTTTAGCTTAAATGGCAACGCACCCGAATTAATCTTGTCAGCAAGCGCCTTTGCATCTGCACCTGTAAATGAGCCTGTAATTATTGCCTCACCATCTGTAATAGGTTCACTTACTGTTGCTGATGAAATATTTGTATCATCCATCCAGATTGAAATTACTCCCGCCTGTGAGTAAAGTCTTGTTGTTGCCTCACCGAACTTTGATTTTCCCTCTTCAGAAAGCTTTAACACAACAACATTCTGTAATGCTCCATTTCTATCATACTGTGTCTGTGAATATGCACTTACAACATCCTTACCAGTCAATACCTCAGGACCTGTAATATCAGTTCCCTCAATAAATTTTAACATAGCAGTTTCGCCTAATTCCTTTACGGCTTTTTCAGGGTCAAAGTCCTCCTCATCAGCCTTCCATGGAAAACGCACTATCAGCTTGTCCTTTTGATAATCAATATAGCTTTCATAATCGTTAATATTTAGTTTTGACAACCTTACCTTGATAACCTCCATAGCGGAGTCAAGCTCAGCATCAGTGGCATTTACATCATTATCAGGCGAGAATGAAACATCAACACCACCTCTTATGTCAATACCCAAACGAATATCCTTAAGACCTTTGATATGAATTGTCTTTATATCTCCATACTGAGTTGCAAATCCAGCATATACTGAATAAGTAAAAAGTAAAATAATACCAAACACTATAAAGAAAACGGGTTTTTTTACTTTTTTCACAGTCAAACCTCCTTCTTTTTTATGTCAGCAATGTTATTTACATAGTATCCGTCAAACACATCATATAAAGTTTGTTACACTGAACATAAATACATTTCGACAATCAAATAATATTATATTCTAAAACCTATCCAAAGTCAAGCATATTTTCTAATTTTTTTGCTTTTTATTGAAGTTTTTTGAACATTAAGCCAAACTAATTTTTAATTTCAACCTGTTCATTTAAAACATCTTTATTTGCCTCAATTATCGGTCTGATATACTGCTCAATATACTCCTCAACCTGTTCTTCACTTCTTCCTGTAAAGCTTTCAGGTTTCAAAATCTCATCAAGCTCTTCCTTGTTAATCTTGAACATATCATCAGCAAGTATCCTCTCACATAAATCGTTTTCAAGACCCTTTTCCTTAACCTGTCTACCTGCCTCTATTGAATATTGCCTGATTTTCTCATGCAGTTCCTGTCTGTCTCCTCCCTTTTTAACAGCACTCATCATGATATTTTCAGTAGCCATGAAAGGAAGCTCACGCATTACTCTCTGACGAATCATTTCAGGATAAACTACAAGCCCGCTTGTTACATTTATCATAAGATTAAGTATAGCATCAACGCCTAAAAACGCCTCTGCAACAGAAATCCTCTTGTTTGCTGAATCATCAAGCGTTCTCTCAAACCATTGAGTTCCCGCTGTGAATGCAGGATTCAAGCTGTTGATTATTACATATCTAGCTATGGAGGTAATTCTTTCACTTCTCATAGGATTTCTCTTATATGCCATTGCTGAGGAGCCAATCTGATTCTTCTCAAATGGCTCTTCAATTTCCTTGAAGCTTTGTAAAATCCTTATATCATTTGAAAATTTACTGCACGATTGAGCAATACCGCTTAGCGTGCTTAGGATTTGTGAATCCACCTTTCTTGAGTATGTCTGACCTGAAACAGGAACCACCTCCTTAAAGCCCATTTCTTCAGCGATAAGTCTTTCAAGTTCCTTAACCTTCTTTGTATCACCCTCGAATAATTCAACAAATGACGCCTGTGTACCAGTTGTACCCTTTGAACCCAATAGCTTTAATTTCTCAAGTCTGTACTCAATTTCCTCTAAATCCATAAGCAGCTCATTTATCCACAAGGTTGCACGCTTCCCAACAGTAGTAAGCTGTGCTGGCTGTAAATGAGTATAAGCAAGCGCAGGCAACGCTTTATATTTCATAGCAAAATCTGAAAGCTGTGCGATAACATTAATCAGCTTTCTTCTTACAACCTTTAACGCATCACGCATGATTATAATATCAGTATTATCTCCAACATAGCACGAAGTAGCACCTAAGTGGATAATTCCTTTAGCATCAGGGCATACCTCACCATATGCGTAAACATGAGCCATTACATCATGTCGAACAAGCCTTTCGCGTTCCTCAGCAACCTTATAATCAATATTGTCAATATTTGCCTCAAGCTGTTCAACCTGTTGTTGAGTAATAGGCAAGCCAAGCTTCATTTCTGCTCTTGCTAGTGCAACCCAAAGCTTTCTCCATGTAGTAAACTTTTTATCCGCTGAAAAAATATACTGCATTTCCTCACTGGCATATCTTGTGCAAAAGGGACTTTCATAGCTATTTTTCATACTTTATTTAACTCCTTAACCCAAAATAATAATACTTTCTAATTTTATCATATTCAAAATAAAACTTCAAGCACCTACGGCAAACTGCCGCCTGTATTTTTCTACAACTTTATCTACAAGGACCATTCATAGTTCAACCATATGGCATAATTAATTTATTCTACTTTCTGAAATGGCAAACTGCCGCCTGTATTTTTCTACAACTGTTCGTGAGTTAACTATAACTTGCCAATTAACCATAATCCGAAATAAAAGTTTTTGGTCAAGCTTTTTTTAAAAAGCTTTAAAAAAACTATGAATCATACTTACGCACTCTTAACGGAATCCCTAACCTATCTGCAATTTCCTGCGCCTGTTTTATTTCGTTTTCTGATATAACATCAACCACCGTGAACATTACTTTGGGAACATATTCTCTACAGGCTACTGAAAAATCTTGAACAGCTTTAAAAGCATTTTCTTTAAATTTCGGTTTTGTGACTCTGAGATACTCCTTTTCAGTGCCTGCATTTAGGCTTATGGAGATGACATCAACCAAATCCTTAAATAAATGTGCAGTTTGCTTTCCATTAATTAAATCAGCTAGACCATTTGTGTTTATTCGTATCGGAGGTGAATTTCTTTTGCGTAGATATTTACACACCTCAATTACATCATCAAGCCTTTCTAATGGCTCACCAAACCCGCAAAAAACAACTTCCTTATATTTACTCAAATCAACCTCATCAAGTGCTGCATAAATTTCTTCAAGCGATGGCTCATGTTCAAGCCATAATGGGTCAGAACCGTAGGCATTATCGCCATTATTTCTTATGCAAAACTCACAATTACATGGACATTTATTTGTAATATTTAAATATAGGCCGTCGCCAACCTCATAGTGAATAGTCATATGCTCTACTCCTTTCATATGAAAAATGAGGACATTCTGTTAAAATGCCCTCACTCCATTATTATTTTTTAGTCCCTTTTTTAAATTTGATTTTCTTATTATCATATAGATAAATGAAAACAATACATCCAACGCCGATAATTGCAAATATTAAGCCCGGTACAAAGCCCTTAGGAATAAATGTCATCTTGATTTCATGAGTTCCAGCAGGAACCCTTATTCCTATCAGAGCATCTGCAAGAGCAATTGGTTCCACCTTCTTACCATCAACCTTAATAGTCCAACCTGGCTCGTAAGGAATGGAAGTCATAAGAACCTGTCCGCTTTCAGCCTCAACTGTACCCTCAATCTTTGTAGTACTCCAATTAGTTATATTCATCTGCTGAGCCTTTAGTCTATTCATCGCGTTATTATATTTTTCTACATCAAGATAATAGAAGTATGGCTCGGCAATTATTGTGTACTCACCCTTAGTTACAGTCAATCTTACTGCAACCTCTTGTCCAGGCTCAAAATTACCTATCTTTAGAATCCTGTAATCATGTCTTTCAAAGTAATTACCAAGGTCGGTAAATTGACCTGTGATAAATTCGCCCTTATCATTTTTCTTTGTGCTTACCCATACCCTTACCTTCTTCTGATTTCTTGTATACAAGAACATATAAACAGGGTCGCTGGATTCAGCATAGAAATGATATTCAACAGTAGGGTCACCGGATTTATCCGCTGTATATTTTATCTGGTCTCCATATGCACTTTGAGTTACATTTCTAAGCTCTGGTGAACCATTTAGCTCCAATGGCTTATAATAGCTGTTGTCTAAATCACCTGTGATTGCACCTAGAAGAGTATTCTGGTTTTCAAAAGGATTTTTCAACTCCATCCTTCCAACCTGCATAATATCATCATCAGCCATATAGCCTATCGCAAGAGCATTTGGATTCAGATAAGTTGTTATAGTATCCTTAACAGTCTTTCCGTCCTTATTCATGATATTATACTCATAAATAGGTTCGTATAACTCACTTACCTTTTCTTTTCCTGGCTTCTCCTTGTCAAGCACATACTTAATACCAAGCAATGAGTCAGCTACAGGAGTTGCACCGGTATATCGTGAATCAAAGCCACTCGCATCATATCCAATTGCCTCAATAAAATCAAGAAGCTTTGCATTCATAAGAGATGATGAATGTGATATACCCTTTAAGCCCAATGCAAGTGCATCATTTGATGTTCTAAAATATGTTTTATCAGCCCTGAATAATGTATCGTCGTTTTTTTCAATGCCTTTAACAACATCACGACCTGCGTTTATTATTTCATAATAAGATGAATGCTTACTATATGTTACATCCTTATCAATATCCTTGAATGTCTGGTTAGCATTGATAACAAGCTCTACTCCCACAACGAGCAATATTGCAACTGAAATAACCCTGCTTTTTGGGTTTTCAATAATAACACTGATAAAGGCTGCAAATATTACAAGACAAGCAATAGTGAACCATATTGAGCTCATACTGTCTAGATTCTCATATTGCTGTTTATCAACAAACAACAACAAGTATACAATGAGTCCGAACAAGCTTCCTCCAACAGCCTTCTTGCTGATTCCCTCAATCTTTTCAAAAGCAACAACTGCCATTGTAAGTATTACAAACGAGAAAATAAAGGAGTATCTGTATGGTAGCCAGTTTGGAACCTGGAAACCATGCCATGCCATATCGATTGGTTTAATATACATGCTAAAGAATAGTATCGTCAAGAGGAGGGATTTACCCACCTTTTCCCTTGTAGGAATTTCTGTATTCAAATAGAACAATGGCAACATCAAAATTGTCAATACTCCAGCATAAATAGAAGGCATACCCTCATTTCTTACTGTATCATAGCTTAATGGTAATAATTTAGAGAAGAAGTCAGCCGCTGTAAACTGAAGCTTAAATGAGAAATCAGGTGTTGTAAAATCAAATTTACCTAATTTCAATGAATAATATACAGGTAGTATCATTACTGCAGAACACATCAGTGCAACGATAGTACTGCCTGCAAATCTCATGAATACTACAAAAATATCGTAAACATTGCGTTTTAACTTTGTTGAACCAAAGAAAACATAATATAAGAAATAGAGGAATGTAAATATTCCTACCATATACCCTATATAGAAGTTTGCAATAAACATCCACGCAAGTGGAATAATATAATTTATCTTTTTCTTTGAATCAACAATATATTCAACGCCTAGCATTATTAATGGCATAAATACAAGTCCGTCAATCCACATGGGGTCCATAAGCTGGGTAACAGTATAACCCATTACCGCATACATTGTTGAAAAAATTAAAGTATTAACAGGCTTTGTATCCCTGCTTTTTCTCATGAAATAACAAAATGTAACGCCTGATGCACCAACCTTACATAACTGCATGATAAGCAAGCTGCCCAAAAGCATAGTGCGTGGCAATAGCATTACTATTAAAGTGAACGGGCTAGCCAAGTAGTACCCGATTATTCCCATAAATTCACCTGACAGATTCCTTGACCAGTTGTAGAAAATGCTTCCATCTCCCCAAAAAGCATCCCTCAACGCTTCAAAGTAGTAAACATACTGTCCATTAAGGTCTAAAACAAGAACCGAGTTGTCCCCAAAAGGATAAACATCAAACATAGCATAGGCAATATAAGTAATTAGTGCCGGAATGAAAAAAGCCAGAATATAAATTCTGTTTTTATATGCCCAGTTTTTAAAACCTTTTGCAGCGAAATTTACAGAAATCTTGGGTGTTTTTTTCTTTTGTCCCTTTTCCTTGACTGAATCAGTCATTTCTCTGCCTCCTTATTTTTTTTATGCATAGCATACATGATACATTATACTATATCTTATAACTCTTGACAAGTGCCTATTTAACAATTTATCCATTTTGTCATAATTATTCTTTATATTTTTCATCTTTTATATACTTGAATGTATAACCCCCTTCCAGCATTGATTATTATTCCCCCTTATGCTATAATATTTAAAATTATATGCTGAAAGGAACATTATTTTATGTCTACCAAAGACAAGGTGCTTCTTGAACTGGAAAATAATAAGGATAAGTTTATTTCTGGCTCCGCTCTGGCTAAAAAACTAAATGTTTCAAGAAATGCTATATGGAAGGCAATCAAATCGCTTGAATCCTCAGGCTGTATAATAGACGCAGTTACAAATAAAGGCTATCGATTATTGAAAGCCTCTGACAAAATCAGTGCTGAAGCGATAAAAAGCCTTCTTACAACTTCTTATATGGGAAGAGAAATTGAAATACTTCAAAAGATAGACTCCACCAATAACTATGCAAAGGAAATTGCAAAAAGCAATGCGATTAAACAGGGCTACACCATTATCTCCGAAACTCAGACAGCCGGAAAAGGACGAATGGGTAGGAGCTTTGAGTCGCCGCCTGACACGGGTATCTACATGAGCATTATCCTACGACCTAATTTTAGTATAGAATTAACTCAACTTTTGACCTCATGTGTTGCAGTAGCTGTTGCAGATGCTGTGGACAGGCTATATAATACGGACACAAAGATAAAGTGGGTTAATGACTTGTTCTTAAATAGCAAAAAATATTGTGGCATACTGACCGAAGCATCAATCAGCTTCGAATCAGGACAGCTTGAATACGCTATTATCGGTATCGGTATTAATGCCAAGAGTATCAAAAACAGTCTTTCTCCAGAAGTTTTAGAAATTGCAACCTCAATTGAGGACGAATGTGATAAGACTGTTACAAGAAACACTCTTATTGCCGAAATACTCAATAGCCTTGAAAAATATATCGAAAATATCGAATCCAAAAACTTCATGAACGAATATCGCAAGTGTTCCTTCATAATAGGTGAAACCGTTATCGTCACCTCCAACGGGGAATCAAAAAAAGCCCTCGCTGTCGACATCGACGACAATGCTGGACTTGTTGTTCGCTATGAAAATGGTACAACCGAAACCCTTAACTCAGGTGAGGCTAGGATTATTAAATCCTAGCCTTTTCGTAAACTTGTCGGTTGCTACTTACTATTACGCCTTATCGACTTATAAGGCTGCTGCCTCAAACTCCGATAAACTTTTTGAAAAAGCTTAACCAAGAAACTTTTATTTCAGATTACGGTAATCAAACAAACAGCTAAGTAAATAACAGGTGGATACCAGCCTCTATTTATGATACTTACCACCATGAGATATCTGAAACACTCTATAAATCTGCTCCAAAAGCATGACTCTTGCAAGCTGATGAGGAAAAGTCATTTTCGACATTGACAATCTCAAATCAGCTTTATTTTTTACCTCATCAGAAAGCCCGAATGAACTACCTATGACAAATGAAATTGTGCTGTTGCCCATCACTCCCAGCTCGGATACTAGCTCCGACAGCTCCACACTTCCCAATTGCTTACCCTCAATGCAAAGTGCTATTACATATCCCTGAACATTCTTTAAAATCGCCTTTGCCTCAACCGACAATGCCTTTTCAATCTCCTTTTGTGACGGAGCATCGGACAGTCTGCACTCATCAATTTCAACAAGCTTAACTGAACAGAATCCATTAAGCCTCTTGAGATATTCTGAGCATGCTGACTGCAGGTAGCTTTCCTTCAGCTTTCCAACAGCTACTATTCTAATATTCAGCATTAAAAAACCACCATTTCACCTTTAGTCTGAACCGGTGCTGTCTGTAATATGTAATCACGATTTCGCTGAAACTGTTCAAGCCGGCTTGCAACAACTCCTTCAGCGATATCGGCTGTATTATTTTCTTGACTTAAATGCGATAAAATAAATCTTGTAGTACCTGTCTGAATCAATTTATAAATCTGCTCTGCACAGGATTTGTTTGATAAATGTCCATACTTGGACCTTATCCTGTTCTTGACATATGGAGGATAGCTGCCTAAGCTTAGCATTTGCTCATCGTAATTAGCCTCAATCAAAACCAAATCGCAGCCATGTAAATTTTCTTCAACAGTCTTTGTAACATGTCCTAAATCCGTACATAAGGCACATATCTTGCCATCCTCAGTTTTAATTCTATACCCGCAGCTCTGAGTAGAATCATGGGGAGTATCAAATGCTGTAATCTCCATACCTGCGACATTTACTGCCGAATTAACCTCCAATATCTGCGAGCTGCTATGAATTAAGTCATTATCAATAAGCGCTCTAAGGGTCTTCCCTTGTCCATAAATTGTAACCCCAGTATTTTTTGTAAGAATTTTCAGCCCCTTGACATGGTCAGAATGCTCATGAGTAATAAATACACCCTTAATCGCTGATATATCCAAATCGCAATCATGCATAGCCTGAGTAAGCTTTTTAAAGCTCACTCCAACATCAATCAATATTCCACTCTTTTTAGAGCCAAAAAAGGTTGCATTCCCCTTACTTGAACTGAACAATGGATACACCCTTGCCACCGACATTCTCCCTTCTAAAATTTATATATGCCATTTGTCCTTACGAATGTCTTAGGGCTATAATGCTTCCTTGATAATGTCAACACTTTCTGGAAAGCTTTTCTTTGATATTTCTGCTCCCAAACCCTGCAGCTTTAAATCCATATTTTCATATCCGCGCTCAATATGATATATATCCTCAATTTCAGTAATTCCATGTGCTGCAAGCCCTGCAATAATCAAGGCTGCTCCTGCTCTTAAATCACATGCTTTTACGGGCGCTCCCATCAGTTTCCCAGTGCCTTCAATAACGGCAACCTTTCCATCAACAGAAATATCAGCACCCATTCTTCTTAACTCATCAACATATCTAAAACGCTGTTCCCAGACTCCCTCAGTAACAATGCTTGTGCCCTCTGCAAGCGTCAAAAGTGTTGCAATCTGAGGCTGCATATCTGTTGGAAAACCGGGATGCGGCATTGTTTTCACATTTGATTTTACAAGTGGACCATCTATCCAGACTCTGATGCTATCGTCAAACTCTTCAATATTAACGCCTATCTTTTCAAGCTTTGCAGTAATTGGCTCCAAATGCTTAGGAATAATATTTTTAATAAGAACATCTCCACCTGTTGCAGCAGCGGCAACCATATATGTGCCTGCCTCAATCTGGTCAGGAATTATAGAATAGCAAGTAGAGCGTAATCTATCCACGCCTTTTATTTTTATTACATCAGTTCCTGCACCCATTATATCTGCACCCATAGAGTTTAGAAAGTTTGCCAAATCAACGATATGAGGCTCCTTAGCAGCATTTTCAATAACCGTCATTCCATTAGCCCTGACAGCAGCAAGCATTGCATTCATAGTAGCTCCGACTGAAACTACATCAAGATAAATCTGATTTCCAACCAGCTCACCATTAACATCAACCATTCCATGATCAATATTACATTCAGCACCCAATGCTGAAAAAGCCTTTAAATGCTGGTCTATCGGTCTGTCCCCCAAAGGACACCCACCCGGCATGGACACTCTTGCTTTTCCAAACTTTCCTAGCAATGCACCTAGAAAATAATATGATGCACGCATTTTTCTAGCACTTTCATATGGTACACAGAAGCTGTCAATTCCTCTAGGGTCAATTCTAAAGGTTGAAAAATTGATACTTTCAACCTTAGCGCCTATCTCTTGTAATATTTTCAAGCTTATAGATACATCGCTTATATCAGGAACATTTTCAAGAATACAGGGCTCATCTGACAAAATCACAGCTGGAATTATCGCAACAGCGGCATTTTTTGCACCACTTACTGTTATTTCTCCAAACAGTGGTCTTCCACCCTTGATGATGAATTTATCCAAATCATTCTCCCCTTATTTGCTCATAGCATGGTAGTTTTATTTCACTCTTTATCTGTAGTATGCTCAATCTAATGCTAAATATCCAATTTATTCTAAATTTATTATGTTTTCTTATAATTATTCTATTGTCCAGTGGATTTCACTACCATCGTATTTTACAACTGTCGCCTTTTCAATTACAATATCCTTAACAGGTTTATCCCTTTCATTTGTTTCAACCTGTGATATCTTATAAACTATATCCAGCCCGTCAATAACCTGTCCAAAAACCGTATATCCACCGTCAAGGAATGGTGTTCCACCTATTTCTTTATACTTCTCCTTAACCTCATCAGTATATGGCTTTCGACCATAATTTTGAATAATGCTTTTCTCATATCTATCAAGTGATGCATCAGTCTGCTTTTCACCTGTTACTATATAAAACTGACTTCCGTTAGTGCTTGTTCCTCTACTATTTGCATAAGCAACTGCACCCGCAAAGTGATATAGATTTGTTGAGGCGCCTCCCTCAAACTTACCTCCCCAGATACTTTCGCCACCTCTGCCTGTACCCTCAGGGTCACCACCTTGTATCATAAAGCCTTCAATTACCCTATGGAAGATAACTCCATCGTAATAACCCTTTTTAGCTAGGCCTTTGAAATTTTCTGCACCTTTATCTGCAAACTCATCAAATACCTTTATTTTTATATCGCCATAATCCTTAATTGTAAGGACAACAATCTCTTCACCCTTAGCCGGAGCTGTAAAATTCTGTATAGAATATTCAGGAACCTTTTCTTTCCCTTCCCCGCAGCCTGTTAAGCTACCTGCTATCATGACTGAACAAAGCATTACTGCAAGCACCTTTTTAAACATTTTTCACACCTCAATTTATATTTTTCAGTCCTTTTATTTTAACTCAAAATATTTTCTTACTAAATAAACATGTTTAACCTAGTTATTATACAACATCATTTCAGTTTTGTAAAGTAATTTCCAAGCATAGTTATTTTTATTGTAGGATTTGTCATTAATTGTTTAAACTTATTTCATTATCTCTGTTACTTTACATAATTATTTTAGAAATATTTTGTACAGACTTTATATACTCAATTATTTTGTATATGTTGAAATTTCTATGCTTTCTATTATTATATCCTCTTTGGGCTTATTTTTTTTATCTCCTAAATTAATTTCAACTGCTGTTATTTTATCTATAACATCAAAACCCTCATATGTTTGTGCAAAAATAGGATATATCTGCGAGAAATTGGGGATTCCACCCTTTTCTATAAAAGCATTTGCAAGCTTATCGCTTTTATTTGCCTCTAAAAGAGCATTTTTAGTTTCCTCATCAAATTTAATTGAGTTCAGCACCACAAACTTACTACTTGTATATTCGTTAGTCTCTCCCTTTAACTTTTCCAAAAAACTCTGCTCCCCCTGATATGGCAAGGTGCAAAATGCCCCCTTAAACGGCCAAAGGTTTTCACTTATCTCAACAGGAGCCTTTTGATGTTCAGCCTCAAAATCAATTTCAGCCAAGCCATCTGCATCCTTGCTACCCGCCGAAAAACAAATACCCGGTTCAACCTTGTAAATATATGTTCCGTCGTAATATCCGCTTTCAGCCAATGCAATAAAATTCTCAACAGTTTTCGGAGCCTCCTTAGGGTAAAGCACAGCCCTTATCTCACCTAAATTTGTCTTAATAATTGCAATGGGATCGCCCACCTTTACGCCATCAAGTTGAACAAGCTGCACCTGTGACAAATCAATATATTTTTGTTCCGTAGCAGTGCATGACTTAAAACCCAAAGCAATCGCCATAACAAAGGTTACTGCTGCAAAGCATAGTAAAATTGCGGTTAATGTTGATTTACTTCTCATTTTTCCTCCGATTTATCTAGTCCATAAGCTGATTTCCCAGCTATTTTTTTGTTATTTTAGTACCCTGTCTTGTTTCCTCAACAATATATCCCATGCTTGAAATCTTATCTCTAATTTCATCTGCAAGAGCAAAATTCTTTTCCTTTCTTGCCTGTGCTCTTTGTTCAACAAGGTCAAGAATTTCTTGTGGTATCTCCGACTTTTTATCCCTATTATACATTAGCCCCAAGACACCTGTCAGCTCATCAAAAAGCTCCGCACCGGCGATAAGCTGCTCCTTTGAGGTATTACTGTCAGCAGACATTATGTTTAATTCCCTTACAAGTTCAAATATAGCTGCAATTCCATCAGCAGTGTTCAAATCGTCGTCCATAGCAGCAATAAACTGCTCCTTGCGTTTTGCAAAAATCTGCTTTGCATCATCAGTTATTTCTCCCAATTTTGCAACGCTAATTGCTCTATCAAGGCTTTCTCTGCAATTATATAAACGCTCAAGTGACGCCTTACACGCCTCAAGCAGTTCAATGCTATAATTAATAGGACTTCTGTAATGAGCCTGAACCATCATGTAACGGACAACCTCATAGCCGTATTTTTCAGCCACTTCCCTTGCTGTAAAAAAGTTTCCAAGAGATTTTGACATTTTCTTATTATCAACATTTATATAGCCATTGTGCATCCAGTATTTAGCAAGAGGGACACCTGTTGCAGCCTCACTTTGTGCAATTTCATTCTCATGATGAGGAAAAATCAAATCCTGTCCACCACAGTGAATATCAAGCGTGCTTCCCACATGATAGCGTGACATTGCTGAACATTCTATATGCCAACCAGGTCTGCCCTTGCCCCAAGGAGAATCCCAATATGGCTCACCGGGCTTTGCCGCTTTCCAAATTGCAAAATCAAGTGCGTCTTCCTTCTGATCATTAACATCAATTCTTGCTCCGCTTTGCAAATCCTCAATCGGCATTTTTGACAGCTTGCCATACTCCTCAAATTTCAACGCTCTGAAATAGACATCACCATTCTTCTCATAGGCATAGCCCTTGTCAACCAGTACCTTGATTATATCAATAATCGTATCCATGTTTTCAGTAACCTTAGGGTGAATATCAGCATCCAGAACATTCAATGCCCTTGCATCCTTCATATACTCTTCTATATATTTTTCAGATATCTCAACGGAGGCAACTCCCTCCTCATTTGCCTTCTTTATAATCTTATCATCAACATCTGTAAAATTCTGAATATAATTTACTTCATATCCCCTATACATCAAATATCTTCTAAGCACATCAAATGCACAAATCGGTCTTGCATTACCTATATGAATCAAATTGTAAACAGTAGGTCCACAAGCATAAATATTAACTTTCTTGCCCCCAACAGGAACAAACTCTTCCTTTGTTTTTGTCATCGTATTATATATTTTCATTGACTCTTACTCCTCTTTTCGACTGTTGCGCTGCTCGCACTCACGCAATTCCTCATTAAGATGCTCTATCATTTGTCTTAACCTGCATATCTCCTGTGATACAGGGTCTGGTATATGAATCTGATCCAAATCGGTTGCAACCCTCATCCCATCACGCTTTACTATCCTTGCAGGAACACCTACCGCTGTGCAGTTAGGTGGAATTTCATTAAGCACAACTGCATTAGCAGCAATCTTAACATTATCACCGACCTTGAATGGACCAAGCACCTTTGCTCCAGCACCCACCATGACATTATTACCTAATGTAGGATGCCTTTTTCCCTTTTCTTTACCTGTACCACCAAGTGTTACGCCCTGGTATAAAATACAGTTGTCCCCAATTTCTGTTGTTTCTCCAATAACAACGCCCATTCCGTGATCAATAAACAATCCTTTCCCAATTTTTGCCCCCGGATGAATTTCTATTCCTGTAAAAAATCTTGACACCTGCGAAATAATTCTCGCAATAGTATACATCTTTCTCCTGTAGAACCAATTTGCCTTTCTATAACTCCTAACAGCATGCAGACCTGAGTATGTAAGCCATATTTCAAATGAACTCCTTGCTGCAGGATCACGTTGCTTAATTAACTCAATTTCTTCTCTAAGCGTTTTGAACATTGTAATATCACCAACCTAAACAAAAATCGCCCCCTGATGCCATCTGCTTCAAAAGGCGGTTATACATACCACAATTTTGTCATAAATGCAAGCTAATGCTAATGTAAGCAAATGCAAACATAAATTATGGTCATTAAGAAGTATTAGGCAAATAGCCCTTTTAATTTTCAAACATTAATGTATTCCAATGCATAATCTGTAAGGTTCTTTTTCTCTTCCGTCCTTGGAAACTTCTTTGTCAACAATACTTTGTCCTCAGGCAAATTGACGCAATAAATCGTTCCATGAACAAAGATAACATCGTAAATCTTTACATAAAAGCCATCTTCTTATTCATAGATTTCGGCAACATTACCCTTTCGTGTTTTTCTGAAAATACTGTCCTGTGGTGAAAAATCTACCCTATGCATAATGTCCTCCATTCAGAAATAAATTCATTTTCCGTATGACTAACCTGCAAATTACACAATATGTGTAGGTATATAACATTATATACAATACACAGAACTTTGTCAATAATTTATATGGTATTTTTTATTAACATAATTCCCTATATTTTATTTATTTTAGGAGGCTTATATGCGTATAAACTGTTATTTCTCAGTATCAATATACTTCCCAAAAGCCTTGAGATAAACTAATCCTGAAATTATGGTCAAGGCAGTTGAAATCCATATCAAAACCTGTATGATTATATTTATAATATTCCCTGTATTTGCTGATATATTAAATGCAAAATCATTTAAAATACTGAGCCATAACAAAGCAAAAATTATTGTAATCATTGTAAAGGCGGTCTTGAGCTTACCCCATATTCCTGCTGGAACAACAACACCCTCATCTGCTACAACAAGCCTTAAACCAGAAACCATAAATTCTCTTGTAATGATAATTATAAGTGGAATTGCACCCATTACCTTTAAATCAACAAATACTGCTAATGTCGATATTACAAGCACCTTATCAGCAAGCGGGTCAAGAAATTTCCCAAAGTTTGTAATGAGATTATTCTTCCTTGCAATATGCCCATCAAGAGCGTCCGTTGCTGATGCAACCATAAATATAATTAATGCTATTAGGTAATTATAAGGTACTGCTGTTAGATAAATAAAAAGCAAAAAAACAGGAACAAGACAACATCTTAGCAGGGTAAGTTTATTCGGTAAATTCATCAACCACAACTCCAATCAAATCATAGTCAAGATTTTTTGTAATTTTTATATCGACATAATCGCCAACCTTAAGCTCCTTATCAGATGTAAAATAAACCTTTCCATCAATATCTGGAGCATCAGCAGCTGAACGGCCGTAATAGCTTTCATTCGACTCATCATAACCCTCTACAACAGCTTCTACCACCTCGCCCAGTTTCTGAGCATTTTTCCTCTCAGATATAATGTGCTGCATATCCATAATAAGTTCAGCACGCTTTTGACGAAGTTCCTCATCAATCTGCCCGTCCATTTCAGCAGCAGGTGTACCCTCCTCCTCAGAATAAGCAAAACAGCCAAGCCTGTCAAATTCCATATCCTTTACAAATTCAGCGAGTGCAACATATTTTTCTCCACTTTCCTTCGGAAAGCCTGTAATAATCGTGGTCCTTAAAGTAACATTCGGAATCTTATCTCTGATTTTTGCGAATAAAGCCCTTAATTCCTCCTCACTGCCACTTCTATTCATAAGCCTTAAAATATCCTTGTCACAATGCTGAATCGGAATGTCCAGATATTTTACAATCTTCTCCTCACTTGCAATTACATCCAAAAGCTCGTCCGTAATTCTTTCGGGATAGCAATAAAGCACCCTTATCCACTTTACTCCATCAAGTCTGCATATCTCCTTGAGCAATTTAGGCAACCTGTACTCTTTATACAGGTCAATTCCATAGCGTGTACTGTCCTGTGCAATTACATTTATTTCAGTGACGCCATTCGCAACAAGCCATTTCGCTTCTTCAATGACCTCCTCCATAGGTACACTTCTATATCTTCCTCTTATCAACGGAATTGCACAATATGAGCAGAAATTACTGCAGCCTTCTGCAATTTTAAGATATGCAGAAAACGGCAAAGTGGAAATGACTCTCTCACCAGTGAGCCTTAGCTTTTCCTTGTCATCAAATTTAACCACTCTTTTTTCAGCAAGCACATTCTCAATAACATCGATAATGTCCTCATTACAACCAATTCCTATAACAGCATCTGCCTCTGGAAAAAGCTCTGCCATCTCCTCCTTATAGCGTTCAGCAAGACAGCCTGTAACGATAATCTTCTTGATACCCCCCTCAGATTTCATCTGGGAAAACTCAAGAATTGTATCAATAGCCTCCTCCTTTGCAGGTTGTATAAAGCCACAGGTGTTAATGACTACGATATCAGCCTCTTCAGCACTATTAATAATCTCATAGCCCTTATTTTTTATTTTATATAGCATTCGTTCGGAGTCAACAAGGTTTTTTGAACAACCAAGTGAGACCATCCCTATTTTTACAGACATTACCCATCTTCCTTTTGAATTAATTTATTGCTGATTATTTTATTTTAAAATTAAAAAACCAAAGCTATTCTTCTATTAAATCCCTTAAAACCTCATTAATTATACTAAAGCTGTAACCACGCCTTACCAAAGCTGCTTTAACCTTTTCTATACTCTTATAATCCCCTAAATTATCAGAATATTTCTTGTTAATAATCTCCTCTAGCCTCTCGTATGTTTCGTCCTCATATTCATCAAGAATATTCTCAATAATTTCCTGTGGAATTCCCTTTCGGTTCATCTCCTGTCTTACTCTATTGGGTCCATACTTCTTCCCATCAAATAGCTTTCTGGCAAGGTTTTCAGCATAGCGTCTGTCATCTATAAGACCCCTTTCAGCAAGACTGTCAAGCACCTCAAAGCATATGTCCTCATCATAATTCTTCTCCAGCTTTTCAAGAAGCTCAATATAAGAATAGTCCTTATAATCAAGAAGATACAGTGCTCTCTCCCTTGCTCTTCGACTTTCCGAAGCCCTTAATATTTCTTCAAGTTCACTTTTATCAAGCTCCATGCCCTGAGTTAAGCCAAAATCATAAACAATATCCCTATGAAAAAATAGCTTTTCTTCATCATCAAGCTCAACGCAATAAACCTTGCCCTTATACAATTCAACTGATGTAATCCTCATTATTAATCTTCTCCGACAGGTGTAAATTCCTCAAAGTCGTCATCAGCGTCAATAATTACCTCATCTTTGTTCATCTCAAGTTGCTTCTTTACACTTGCAAGCACTGCTGATTCCTTTGCCTTCTCCTCTTTCTTACTCTTTTTTGATACCATAACAATACTTGATGCATTCGCCTTTATTGCCTCTTCAATTTCAAGCGAAATTTCGGGATTATTAACAAGCCATTCCTTAGCATTCTCCCTGCCCTGTCCAATTTTTGTATCCTTATAACTAAACCATGAGCCGCTTTTTTTAATTATGTCAAGTTCTACCGCAAGGTCAATTATTTCACCAGTCCTTGACACACCCTTACCAAAGATAATATCAAATTCACATTCCTTAAAAGGAGGTGCCAGCTTATTTTTTACAACCTTACACTTAGTCTTGTTGCCGACATGCTCATTTCCATCTTTAATAGCCTCACCTTTTCGAACATCAATTCTTATTGAGGAATAAAACTTCAATGCTCGACCACCAGGAGTTGTTTCAGGACTTCCAAACATAACTCCAATCTTTTCTCTTACCTGATTTATAAATATCGCAACACAATTTGATTTTGCAATTACTGAGGTCAGCTTTCTCATCGCCTGTGACATAAGCCTTGCAAGCTGTCCGACATGAGTATCGCCCATTTCTCCGTCAATTTCCGCCTTTGTAACCATTGCTGCGACAGAGTCAATTATCAACACATCAATAGCACCAGAACGAACCAGAGCCTCAGCAATTTCAAGTGCCTGTTCACCACTATCAGGCTGTGAAATCAACAGATTGTCTATATTAATCCCAAGTGCAGCTGCATAAATCGGGTCCAGTGCGTGCTCTACATCTATGAATGCAACCTCACCGCCCCTTTTCTGTGCCTCAGCAACAATGTGTAAGGCAACAGTTGTTTTACCTGAGCTTTCAGGACCGAATATCTCCACTATTCTGCCGCGTGGAACACCTCCGATTCCTAAAGCCATATCTAGTGTTAACGAACCTGTCGGGATTACATCAACATTCATTTGCTTGTTTTCTCCAAGCCTCATTACAGCTCCTGCACCATATGTTTTTTCAATATGTGCAATCGCATTTTCTAACGCTTTCTTCTTCTCCTCAGCAGTGGATGGAATTACAAGCACCTGTTTTTTTGAATTCGACTTTGCCATAAATACCCTCCTGTCTTATTTATCACCCTTTATTCCAGCAACAACTCTTATTATTCCATTCAAATCACATCTGTAATCAATGTCCCTAAAGCTATTCTGCTCCAATATTTCTTTAACAGAATCCTCCTGCTTTATGCCAATTTCAAAAGCCAAGAGTCCTCCTGTTTTCAAAGACCTACCCCACTTTTCTGTAATTTCTCTATAAAATGTCATACCCTCTTCTCCACCGTATAAAGCCATTTTAGGTTCGAATGAAACCTCTTTCTGAAGGCTTTTAAAATCCTCATCGGTGAGATATGGAGGGTTTGAAACTATAATATCCAACTCATTAAAGCTGTCCACAACATTTGTATCAAGCACATCTCCGACAACAAGCTGTACTGCTGAAGAGTTAAGCTCTATGTTCTGTCTGAGATAATCAGCAGCACCTTGCGATACCTCAACTGCATGAATCTGAGCATTCGGTATGTTTTTATCTATCGCAATTGCGATACAGCCGCTTCCACTACAAAGGTCAACAATTTTCGGGTCAGTCATATCCCTTGCAAATTCCAGTACATAATCAACAAGCGTTTCTGTATCTGGGCGTGGAATCAGCACACCCTCTCCAAGCTTAAAGGGAAGACCATAAAACTCCCACTCTCCCAGTATGTATTGCAGAGGATAGCCCTCGATACGCTTATTAAGCATCTCCTGAAGACGCTTGACCTGACTTTCCCCGACAATTATTTGAGAATTAATAAGTACATTTATCCTCGTCTTAAACAGACTCTCAATAATACAAGCAGCCTCAAAACGATAATTTTCTATTCCTTTAGCTTTTAATATCGCCTTTGAATTAGCATAAATATCCCTAACAGTTACCACAAATCATCCTCCAAATCCTCAGGAATACAAGGCTTGATAGCTGCAATTGCAACCTCTATCTGTTTATCATCAGGTTCTCTTGTGGTAAGCTTTTGTAATTGCAGACCGGGAGCAGAAATAATTCTTGTAATTACATTGTCATATCTGCCCGCAAGGCGAATAATTTCATAAGAAATCCCTACGATAAGCGGCATTAATACAAGTTTCATGCCAACCCTTACAAGAGTACTTCCCCAGCTTAAAAAGCTAAATACAAATATTCCGACTATAAGAACAAGGAAAATAAAGCTGGTTCCACACCTCGGATGAAATCGGCTCTGTTTCCTTACATTTTCAACATTTAACTCCTCACCCGCCTCATGACAGGCAATTGTCTTATGCTCTGCGCCATGATATTCATAGGTACGCTTTATATCCTTCATCAAGGAAGTAAATCCTAGATAAAGTACAAAAATAATAATCTTTATAATGCCCTCAAGAAATGTTTTCAATATGCTGTAATCCTTAATCGGCTTAATAAGTCCAACAGTTTTTGTGGGCAGATACATAAAAAGAAACATAGCAACAGCAACACTTACAATAACTGCCAGAACCATAAAAACAGACATTATCTTTTCGCCAAATTTATCGTCAAGCCACTTCTCAAATTTCGTCATTTCCTCTTGCGGATTATCCTCATCCATCTGCTTTTCGGCTGATTTCATAAGGCATCTGTACCCATCAACCAGTGAGATGATAAAATTAAAAATCCCCCTTACAAAAGGAATTTTTCTATACCAAGGAGCATTTTTCCCGTTCTTTTCATCCCATACCTCAAGGTCAATTTCACCGTTAGGAAGCCTGCAAGCCATTGCAGACTTATAACTCCCCTTCATCATAACGCCCTCAATAAGTGCCTGACCTCCTATTTTCGATTTATGGTTTTTCTTTTTCCTTTTCTCATCTGCCATATTAATCTCCTCTCGAGGCATAAACTATGTCCTTTTTTCAGCTGGCAAGGTTATTACAACTGTTGTTCCAACACCCTCTTCGCTCAGAACAGTAAGTGTTCCACCATGCATGGTAACTATCTCATCAGCAACTGCAAGACCGATTCCTGAGCCCCTTCTAGAATGATTTGCCTTATAGAACTTTGTTTTTATTCTCGGCAAATCTGACTCTTTTATTCCACAGCCCATATCTGCGATAACTATCTGAACATTACCATCATTTTCTGTAGCTTCAATAGTTACTGAACCACCAAAGTCTGAATATTTTATTGCATTATCTATAATATTGATAAAAACCTGTTTTATCCTACTCTTATCACCATATACAATGGGTAGCATTTCAGGCTCATTGTAAATTATATCTATGCCCTCTTTTCTTGCCTTGTCAGTATAAATTAAAACTGCCTCTCCCAACTCTGCAAGTATATCCATATTTTCCATCTGAAGTGCAAATCGCCCATTCTGCATTCTTGAAAAATCAAGCAATTCCTCAACCATTCTGGACAAACGCTCAGTTTCGTTTACAATAACAGCAATACCCTTTTGCATCATCTCAGCGTCATTACTCTCATTAAGCGTTTCTGCCCAACCTTTTATAGCAGTAAGCGGTGTTCGCAGTTCATGTGATACTGACGAAATAAACTCATTCTTCATTGTTTCAGCAAAGGACAATTCATCAGCCATATTATTAATCGCAACACACAGATTACCTATCTCATCTTGACTGTTGTGCTTAATTCTTACAGAAAAATCACCCGTTGCATATTTTGTTGCAATCGCACTTATCTGTTGAATCGGCTTAACAATGGAGCCAACAAAGTACATTCCCGAAAACATCAACATTAAAAGCACCACAACGCAAATACAGGTCACCATAATAATCAGATTTCTGATATGGTCATCAATTTCCTTAAGAGAGGAAACAACCCTTATCGCACTGTAGTCGCTGTTTATATTCGAAATCGGATATGACATAGCAATAACCTTTTCACCAGTCGGCTGTTTGGTAATACCCATGCCGATTGACTCCTCACTATTCTTCATGCTCTCATAATCAGGCATGGGCATTGTTTCTCCCGGTGAAAAACCAGATGAGGTAAGTATAACCTTTCCTTTAGAGTTAATAACCATTAACTCCATTTTATCCTTATCGGAAAAGCTCTCAACCATCTCCCTTATCTCGCCTGCAAAATTGGTATTACTATCTTGGGAATATATAGTTAAAACTCCAGCAATTTCATTAGCCTTTGATTTCATATACTCCCTTGCAGAATTATAATAAAAACTTTGAATAGCAAAGATAAAGGCAAGCTCAATAACAATAAGTATTAGAAGAATTACAAAAAAATTATTAAATATCCATCTATTTATTATGCTCTTTTTAGTGATATTCATCATTCTTTTCATTATACACCACTTCTGTCGGCTCGGACATTCAACCAATCCTCATTATATTATTTATCGTTCCACTTATATCCATAGCCCCAAATAGTGAGGATATACTGTGGATTAGAAGGCTCGTCTTCTATCTTCATTCTGATTCGCCTTATATTAACATCAACAATTTTATCATCGCCAAAATAATTATCTCCCCAAATGTGGTTAAGAATACTTGAACGGTCAAGTGCTGTATTCTTATTATTCATAAAATATTCAAGTATCTGGTACTCAACCTGTGTCAGGTCGATATTCTTGCCATTCTTTGTAACAGTCCTGCTTTTCAAATTAAGTACAAATGGACCTGATTCAATTATTGCAGCCTTTTCATTCTTATTAAAGCTCATGCAAACCCTACGGTATATCGCATCAACCCTTGCAGTAAGCTCGGATGGAGAAAAAGGCTTTGTGATATAGTCATCTGCACCTATCATAAGCCCGCTGATTTTATCCATTTCCTGTGTTTTTGCTGTAAGCATTATAATTCCTAAGGTAGAGCTTTTCTCCCTCAATTTTTTGCATACAGTAAATCCATCAATTCCTGGCATCATAATGTCCAGCAATACAATGTCAAAATTCCCTCTCTCCTGCTCAAAGGTTTTAAGAGCATCCTCCCCGCAGTTGACATCAACAACATCATAGCCTGCACGCTTTAAATTAATTACAACAAAATCTCTTATAACATCCTCGTCTTCACATACTAAAATACGTTTCATAAAAGAACCTCCTTCAATTAAACATATGCCCGATGCCCATTACTATTCGATTACCATCAAATTAAACATAACTTCACTTTTAGTCGGCACAAGTGGTTCCTGCGTATCCGGTGATATCCACACTAGATAGCCAACCTCACCCTTTGTTTTCATTACCTCATAGCCTTCATTACTTTTATCCTCAATATTCCCTTTTTCTACAACTGCAATGCGCATTAATTCCTTCATATTTTCTTTAAGCTGTCCGTCATATTTGCATATAACAACCTCATCATTTATACTGTCAATTTTTGCAGTCACCTGTCCTTGCCATCTGCTTGGGAACATAAAAGAATATCCTTTAGTTATGCTGTAATAGCTTTCATATTTTTTTACAAGCGTATTATTCTCAAACACAAACCAATTTGTCTTATACAGTCTTTCTGGCTCAGGATAATCACCATAGCCGGAGAAAACCTCATTAATCGGAATCTCAAGCACGCTATCTCCGTCAATATCCATAGTTTTATTTGAAGCAGGTCTTATTACATTTAAGTCTTTGCCCATATCCATTTCGGATATTCTTCCATATCTGGGTCTTAAAAGTCCGTTCTCAAATGTAAAAATTTCCGTCTGCAACGCATTTGCTCCAATTACCTCATCAATGTAAATACCTCTGACGCCATTATCAACCAGCCCATAAATCAACTGCTTGAACTCCACGATATTTGTATTAAGCTCAACAAAACTCTCAAGATATTTACATTCCGAGCTAAGCTTTAAAACTCTTGCTCTTGCTTTTTTTGAGGCTGTCTGATTTACAACAATAAGCAATTCGTTATTCCCGTCATTATCCAAATCCCTTACATCCAGAATTGAATATGCCTCTGAGAGATTTTTCTTCAAAACCCCATCCTTGTAATTGTAAACAATAACCTGTTTTTCATCAGGATTTACCATCGTGTATCCAACAATAATATTCATTCGGTCAGCTTCGCCAAGCCTTGAAATTATTACTCTCTCAACCTCAACGCCCTCTGCTGAATAATCGTAAACGGAGCTCCACTCACCATCTACCTTATCAAGTATATTTATTCTGAGTGATTTCCCTTCCGCCTTAATGGACTCAAGTTCATAGAAAACTATCGCCTCATCCTCATCATCAGAGTCAATATCATCAACAATAAAGGCAGAAAGATTTGCTCCCGACTTAGGATACTTCAAACTGATTTTTGAGTTGACACTCTTTATCAGAGCCTGATAAATCTGTTCCTGTTCCTCACTAAGCTTTGGTGGTATCAGCATAGTATCTACTCCAGCATTAACAGCACATCCCGTAAAAATAATCACTATCAGAGCTATTGCTGCAAGCATTCTTATTTTCACTGACACTCCACCTTCCTATACAATTATATTCTACCTATCTTCTATATTTACATACTTTTTTGACTTAGCTATCGCCTTATATGCCGGACGAATAATTCTATTGCAGGTTAAAATTTCTTCTATACGATGTGCTGCCCAACCAGCCATTCTTGATATTGCAAAAAGAGGTGTATATAAATCCTGAGGGATACCCAGCATTTTATAAACAAGTCCTGAATACATATCAACATTTGCACAAATAATCTTATTCTCTCCTCTAACCTCTTTAAACATTTCAGGAGTAAGCCTTTCTATTGTTTCAAGCAACTTAAACTCTGCCTCAATTTCTGTTCCTCTAGCCAATGCTGACGCTTTCCTCTTCAAAATCTTCTCCCTAGGGTCTGATAAGGTATAAACAGCATGTCCCATACCATAGATAAGTCCTGAGTGGTCATTTGCTTCCTTCCTCAAAATCTTTTTCATATGGTCTGCAACCTGTCCTTCATTTGTCCAGTCCTTAACATTTGTCTTAAAGTCTTCAAGCATTTCCATAACCTTAATATTAGCTCCACCATGCCTATGGCCTTTAAGTGAACCTATTGCTGCTGAATACGCTGAATAAGCGTCTGTTCCAGAGGATGTAAGAACCCTGCAGGTGAATGTTGAATTGTTTCCACCACCATGCTCAGCATGTAATATTAGCAATGCGTCAAGCAATTTTGCTTCTTCATCTGTATATGCTCTATCGGCTCTTAGCATTGAAAGAATTGATTGTGCAGTATTCTCCTCTGGATTAAGAGGGTGCATAATCATACTCTCATTGCAATAATGGCTCTTTTTAACTTGATAAGCAGCAGTCATAATCACAGGCAATTTTGAAATAATGCTGATAGCTGTATACATTTCACTTTCGATACCTTTTTCTTCTGCATAATCATCATAAGAATACAAAGCAAGCACCGAACGGGCTAGCTTATTCATGATATTTGGTGAAGGAGCCTTTAAAATCATATCGACAATAAAGCCCTCAGGTAATTCCCTCGATTTGGAAATAAATTTAGAAAAGCAATCCAAGCCTTCCTTATCGGGCAATTCACCAAACAAGAGAAGATAAACGACCTCTTCAAAGCCGAATCTATCAGTTTTTTCTACATTCTCTATAATATCTTTTACATTATAGCCTCTGTATATTAGCTCACCCTCCATAGGTTCGCGTTCGCCTTCGTTTACTATGTATCCGTGAACATTACAGATATTGGTTATGCCAGCTAAAACTCCAGTACCGTCGTTTTTTCTTAAACCTCTTTTTACATTGAACTTATCATACAATTTGGTATCAATTTGTGAATTTTTAATTAATTTATCACATAGATTTTTGATGCTATACAGCTCGTTATTTGCATGCAAATTAGACCACCTCTTCCTTTAATCTTAACCTAATTATTATACACTAAAAAAAAATCACTGTCAACAGATTAAAGTATGGGATTATTGCGTATGTTATTTAATAATGAGTTACTCTTTATTTATTATGTTTAGCCTTTTTATCTGTTTCCTAAGGCTTTGCTTTTACTTTATTGTTTTTTTGAGTATTCATAGGTTTTCTGTTCACTTCCTTGCCTGCACATAGAATCAAATGGTATTATACCAACCAATAAAACAAAAGTAAAACCAAAAATAAATTTTTATGTATATATCACACTATCATCGCAAATAATACCCTATGCAAACCTATTTCAATAATAAGGAGGTTAATATGTCTTTTAGAATAAGTAAAAGTACTTTCGCCATGTCAAATCCACCAACCATAAAAGCATTTTCAAGTACTGTCAGCTCAAAAGAAGGCGAAGGCCCGCTTGGATCTTGCTTTGATGTAGTCGAAAACGATACACACTTCGGACAGGAAACTTGGGAACAAGCTGAAAGCGAACTTCAAAAGCAAACTGTCAAACGGGCTATCAAAAAGGCTGGCATCACCCCTGAAGATGTAAACTTTATCTTCGCAGGCGACCTCATCAACCAATGCATAGGCAGTGCCTATGGAATACGTGAACTTAATATACCCTTTCTCGGACTGTATGGAGCTTGCTCAACTATGGCAGAAGGCCTGCTTCTTGCAACCCTTCTTGCAGACAACGGAGTCGGAGATAATATCGTCGCTACAACCTCCTCACATTTCTCAACAGCAGAACGACAGTTTCGATTTCCACTCTCATATGGCTCACAGCGTACCCCCACAGCCCAATGGACCTGTACCGCCTCCGGTGCCGTTGTGGTTTCCCAATCGTATCAAGCACCTTTCCTTCGTGCTGTTACAATAGGAAAGGTAGTCGATTTAGGCGTTACCGATATGAACAACATGGGCGCTGCAATGGCTCCTGCTGCTGCTGACACAATTAAAACTCATCTTAATGATATGGGTAAAAGCCCAACCGACTATGACTACATTGTAACAGGCGATTTAGGTATCACAGGAAGCAAGCTGCTTCTTGAAATTTTAAAGAAAGAGAATATTGACATCTCAAGCGTTCATAAGGACTGCGGAGTAATGATTTTCGACCCTGAAAAGCAGGATACTCATGCTGGTGGTTCTGGTTGTGGCTGTTCTGCAAGTGTACTTTGTGGTTATTTTCTGCCAAAGCTTGCATCAGGTGAGATAAAAAACATACTCTTTGCTGCGACAGGTGCTTTAATGTCACCAACTGCAATACAACAGGGCGAATCAATCCCATCTATTTCACACCTTGTTCATATTTCAAATTTAAAGGAGTGATAATCTATGGAATTTTTATGGGCATTCATCATCGGCGGCTTGTTTTGTGCCGTAGGACAAGTTCTGATTGATTACACAAAGCTGACTCCTGCAAGAATATTGGTCGCATTTGTTGTAATAGGAGTTGTTCTTTCAGCATTAAATCTATATCAACCTATTATTGATTTTGCTGGTGCGGGAGCAAGCGTTCCTCTTACAGGCTTTGGACATATACTTGCAGACGGTGTAAGAAAAGCTATTGATAAAGATGGCTTCCTTGGAATATTCACAGGTGGTCTGACATCTGCTGCTGGAGGAATAACTGCCGCATTAATCTTTGGATTATGCATATCATTGATTTTCCAACCTAAGGATAAGTAAAATTTAAATAAAAAAGCAACTAATCTTATGATTAGTCGCTTTTACATATCTATTCAAAAATAAATTTGACAAAATACCTTGTTTGAACATAATTTTTACTTCTGCCCCAGTTTACATCTATCTGAACAATACATCCATCAAGTGGTTCAGAAATCGAACCTGTTGGTATTTCCAGTTTAGTCAGATCCTTAGCGATCAATTCGCCGTCCATTTTATAAAAGCTGTATAAAATTTGTCCTGTATAATTACCCCTGAACAAAACCTGAGCATTAGAAGGTGCTTTTATTATATTTTTATTATCAGTTTCCGTTTTAGCTTCTGTTTCTGTCGCAGACTCAGTCAACCCTGCATTAGCAAAATCAGGGTTTTGATTCACAGAAGGTATATCATCAAAAATATCCAAAATATCAGGCTGTTTATAATTGACATTGATATTGTCCTTATAAACCTTTTTTATTTTATGGCCCTCTAAGGATATTGTGGAATCTTCTGAAATTATTTCAACCTTACCTATATCAACCTTAGGCTCTCTGTTTAACACAAAGTAAATCCCGGCAATCAGAATTACAAAACAGATTCCAACACCTATTATCCTTTTCAAAAGTCAATCACCTCTAAAATAATATAGCACATTTTATTCTTACTGTCAATTAGTCTTATCCACAAAAAGCAACATTTTTTCACAGCCTTTTTTAACCTTTAATCTTAATATTCATGCTTTATTAATTAAAAGTAAACAACACAGCAATACTGTTTAAGTATGCTGTGTTGCTCATTATCACGTCGACTAAACATGATAACAAAAAATATATTAAATTAAATTGGAAGGCATTTTATTCGTAATCTACAACATCAACCCATGAAAGAAGTAAATCACGCTCTTCCTTGTTCCCCTTTACGGATTGCGAAGCCGCAACGATAGGCAGCCATTTTTGAATATACTGCTTTGCAGTATCACTTTTCTTGCAGAATAAATCAAGATATTCCTTTGCACCATTAATATCATTTGCAAGCCAGAAAAGCAGATATGTTCTTGCTACATCCGCTGAGGCATTTCCCTGTGTCGCATGTGCCCAGTCAATAATATAGGCTGTACCATCGTCCTTAATAATGACATTACTTGGATTAAAGTCACCGTGACACACCTTTGTATGCTTAGGCATGGCTTCTAATCTTGTATGCAGGTCATATCGTGTAGTTGCATCTAAATCAGCCTCTGAGATTTTACGATTCATCTTATCCTTCAGCTTATTAAGCAAAGGAGCCCTTTTAGAGTGAATCTCCATCTGCAAATCGACAAGCATCTCTAAATATTCCGATTTCTTTTCTGGATTCTCTTCCATAAGCTGCGCAAGAGTCTTTCCTTCGATAAATTCAGTGATTATGGACCATTTATTGTCTATCTTTGTAACCTCAATTATCTTAGGAATAGAAAGACCTGTTTCTTCTACTCTTGCCTGATTGAGTGCTTCATTGAGAATATCAGATTTAGAATAGTTCTCATTGAAAACCTTAATCGCCTTATCGCCATCACGGTATACGGTTTTCATCGGCCTTGTAGCAATAACATTGTCTAATTTCATCTTCCATACCTCCTTATACTTTTTCATGTGTGCCATAATATGCATTTAGATACATCTGCCTAATCTCACTCATCAATGGATAGCGTGGATTTGCACCTGTACATTGGTCATCAAACGCCTGTTCAACCATTTCATCAAGGCTGTCAAGGAAGGCTTGCTCATCAATACCGTATTCCTTAATGCTCTTTTTAATACCAACCTTTTCTTTTAATTCATCAATTGCATTAATCAAATTCTCCATCTTTTCAACATCGTTCTTGCCCTTTATTCCTAGATAATCGGCAATTTCAGCATATCTGGACAATGCATGTGGATACTGATATTGAGGGAATGTACCCATTTTTGCAGGCGCCTCACTTGAGTTAAATCTGATTACCTCAGTAATCAACAATGCATTTGCAACACCGTGAGGCAATTTATGGAACGCACCCAGCTTATGTGCCATAGAGTGGCAAATACCTAAGAACGCATTTGCAAAAGCCATTCCTGCCATAGTTGCAGCATTAGCCATCTTCTCCCTTGCAACAGGCTCATTAGGACCATTTTCATATGCCTTTGGCAAGTTTTCAAAAACCATCTTCATTGAACGCAATGCAAGGCTGTCAGTATAATCTGTTGCAAGCATTGATGCATATGCCTCTAATGAATGTGTCAATGCGTCAATACCAGATGCAGCTGTTAAGCCCTTCGGAGCATTCATCATCAAATCAGCATCTACAATCGCCATATTTGGCAATAGCTCATAATCAGCAAGAGGATATTTAACACCTGTTTGCTCATCAGTAATAACCGCAAATGGAGTTACCTCAGAGCCAGTACCTGCTGATGTTGGAATTGCAACAAAGTACGCCTTGTTACCCATCTTAGGGAAAGCATAAACTCTCTTGCGTATATCAGCAAAGCGCATTGCCATATCCATAAAATCAGCATTAGGGTGTTCATACAATACCCACATGATTTTAGCAGCATCCATTGGAGAACCTCCACCCACTGCTATAATACAATCAGGTTGGAACGCCTCCATAGCAGCAGCACCCTTTTTCGCACTTTCAAGTGTTGGGTCCGGTTCAACATCAAAGAATGTAGTATGCCTTATATTCAACTCATCAAGCTTATCAGTGATAGGCTTTGTATAATTATTTTCATATAGGAATTTATCAGTTACAATAAACACCTTTTTCTTGTCTAAAACAGACTTAATCTCCTCTAATGCAACAGGCAAGCAACCCTTTTTAATATAAATCTTTTCAGGAGCCCTAAACCAAAGCATATTCTCTCTCCTCTCAGCTACTATCTTTATATTAAGCAAATGCTTGACTCCGACATTTTCGGAAACGGAGTTGCCTCCCCAGCTACCGCAGCCTAAAGTAAGTGATGGGGCAAGATTGAAGTTATACAAATCACCGATACCACCATGAGAGGATGGAGAATTAACAACTATTCTTGCTGTTTTCATGCGTTCTTCAAAAAGTCCAAGCTTTTCCTTTTCTGTTAATGGATTTATATAAATAGATGAGGTATGTCCATATCCGCCGTCCTTAACAAGCTGATCAGCCTTATTCAAAGCGTCCTCAAATGTTTTAGCTTTATACATAGCCAAAACAGGCGATAGCTTTTCATGTGCAAACTCCTCTGAAAGGTCAACGCTTTCAACCTCACCAATCAGAATTTTTGTAGCCTTATCAACCTCAACGCCTGAAAGCTGTGCAATTTTATATGCAGTCTGGCCAACAATCTTTGCATTCAACGCACCATTAATAATAATGGTTTTACGAACCTTTTCTGTTTCCTCAGGAGTTAGGAAATAACAGCCACGCTTTGTAAATTCCTTTTTAACCTTGTCATATATCTTATCCATAACGATAACTGCCTGCTCAGATGCACAAATCATACCATTATCAAATGTTTTAGAGTGAATAATTGAATTTACAGCGAGCAGAATATCTGCACTTTCATCAATGATTACAGGAGTATTTCCTGCACCAACGCCTATTGCAGGCTTACCGCTTGAATATGCGGATTTAACCATTCCAGGACCACCTGTTGCAAGAATCATATCTGATTCCTTCATAACCATAGTTGTCATCTCAAGGCTTGGCACATCAATCCAATCGATAATCCCCTCAGGAGCACCAGCCTTAACCGCAGCCTCCAATACAATCTTAGCAGCAGCAATTGTACAGTTCTTTGCTCTTGGATGCGGGCTAATAATCATGGCATTCCTTGTTTTCAATGCCAAAAGTGTTTTAAAAATAGCAGTTGAGGTAGGGTTAGTTGTTGGAATAACTGCAGCAATTACACCAATCGGCTCAGCAATCTTCTTCGTTCCATAAGCCTTATCCTCCTCAAGAACGCCACATGTCTTTGTGTTCTTATAAGCATTATAGATATATTCAGACGCATAATGATTTTTTATTACCTTATCCTCTACAACGCCCATGCCTGTTTCTTCAACCGCAAGCTTTGCAAGGGAAATTCTCTCCTTATTAGCAGCAATTGCAGCAGCACGAAAAATCTCATCCACCTGCTCCTGTGTATAGGTTGCAAATATCTTCTGTGCCTCTTTCAATCTGGCAAGTGCTTTTTCAAGCTTTTCCACATTATCTATAACTTCATAGTTCTTATTTTCCATACCAGTTCCTCCTTTATAACTAACTCTGCCTTTCATTAAGTTGTTCTGTCAAATGACTTGAAAGCAATACAAGTGATGTCGCCATATTTTCATTATGAACCAATATATTTTTCGGCACATTCAAATGAATCGGTGCAAAGTTCCAGATTGCCAATATGCCACTCTCCACCATCAAGTCGCATACGGATTGAGCCTGTTCAGCAGGTACGGCTATAACACCAATCTTTATCTGCATCTCCTTACACCTTTTCTTAAGTTCAGAAAGCGGATATATATTCTTACCTGTTTCAGTCAGTCCTGTTTTACTTTCATCAATATCAAAAGCTGAAACCATGTTAAATCCATAATTTTTAAAACCCTCATATGCCAGAAGAGCTTTACCAAGCTTTCCTGCACCTACAATTATTGTATCATTGATTTTATTATACCCAAGAACAGCTTCTAATTCATTAATCAGGCAAGATACCATATATCCAATTCTAGGTCTACCCAAATTGCATACTGATGCAAGGTCTTTTCGTACTTGAACCTCCCCTAAACCCAATTCATTTGCAATTGTTGTTGCTGAGATATTTTCAGGAGCATTAGCAGGCAACGACCTCAGATACTGCAAATAAACCGGCAACCTTTCCAGAACAGCTTTGGATAGAGAATTCTGTTTCATTGATATCCTCTCCTATCTCAGTTAATTAAGAGAGTGTATATCTCTTAACCTGTTAATATTTTAACATACATTTGATAGTTTTGGAATTGTAAAAAAAGCATATCGGTATATCTTTATCGATATAATAAAACTGATTAATTTCTTATAACAAAAAGGGTCGGTTTTCGACATATCCATCAGTTATTTTTGAACTGCTTTACTTTATCAATAAACTGAATGTCCAATGGAGAAAGCTGGTAGTCATTTCTATAAATCAGTACATCCCTGTAAACTCTTTTATTTGACTTACAAAGCTTTTGAATCAAGCCCTGCCCCTGGATTTCATTCTCATTTGGATAAACGCGTAAAAAAGCTCCATGCACTGTATTTAGTAGCTCAATTGCACTTGCCCTTTCAAATACAAGTATCCGCTTATTTATATTATCTGGCAATTCCTCTTTTTTAACCTCATTAAATGGCATTGACGGTACAAATGGGTCTGCATAAGCAATCTCTATAAAATCGTCCAAATCGGATAATTCTATCTCTTCCTTCTCGCTAAGAGGATGATTTTTCGAAATCGCTATATTATATGTAAACTCAGATATTACCTCATAAACCAATCCTTTATCACCCAAAAAATTCTTAAAGTTTTTATGATGATTTTCAGCATAGCGAATGATTCCAAGATTATAATCAGCATGCAGAATATTATTAATAGCCCTTGCTGAATTAGTTTCCCTATAAAAAAATTCTATTGGCTTTGTTATATCGATATCCTTTGCAAAGCTTGAAAACGCATAACCAATATATCCAGTGCGTGGAACGGAAATTGAAAACTTCTGCTTAGCATTCTTTTCCTGATTATACATCGCCTCTATCTCTTCAATCTGGCTAAGAATTTTTTTAGCATGCTGTAAAAACTCCTCACCTTGAGGAGTAACAAACATTCCTCTTGTCGTTCGGTTAAATATAGTAATGCCAAGTGTCTCTTCAAGGTCCTTAATTGCACGACTTAAATTAGGTTGTCCCATATAGAGGTTTTGAGCAGCCTTGTTGATGGAACGAGTTTTTTCCACCTCAACGGCATATTTCAGATGCAAAATATTCATGAGTCAACCCACCTTTCTATCAAAAAGTAATCATTTATTATACTAGATTTTATAAATTCTTTTCTAACATTATATCACAATTAAAATTGATATTCAACGACAAAAAGAAATGTTTTAAATTTCCTAACAATATTGAACATTTGTTAACAGTCGCCATATTCCTCTAATATTTTTCAAAACAAAAAAATGTTCATTCCTTATTTGAATAAAGAAATGAACAAGATTTTATTAATTTATTGCCAAAGAGGAAATTAATCCATCAATTGTTTCCTGATTTTCACCCTCAATATCCGTAAATGTGAATACATAGATTTCCTCTCCCACACCAAGCAGTATCTGTGTTACATATGTCACAACATCGTCCTTTTTAGAAGTTAATACTACCTCATGCCCCTTATTTCCACTTATCTCCACAGCTTTATATTTAATAAATTCAACACTGTCACCCATTCCAGCAAAATGTTCAGTCTTAAAATATTCCTCATCAGCAGATTTAAATATATCATCAGTAGGACCGGAAATAAAACTCATACTGTTTCCAGCGCCATCTGTAAACGCCTCCATAAAATTTGCAATTGTAACCTTACTCCAGCCAACTGGCAGCTTTACAGAATAGCCATATTCAGAGGTGTAAACACCGTCCTTTGAAATACTCTCCACCTGTGCAAGACTGCTATCCGAGCTTAATTGGCTGCTACTTCCCTTTTCCTCATTCTTATTGCACGCAACCATCGAAAGTCCCATAATAACAGCAATAATTCCAATTAGAATCCTTTTCATCAAAATTCCCCTTTTAATCCTTAAATACAAAATT
>JAAYPV010000114.1 GCA_012519635.1 Clostridiales bacterium | reverse complement strand
CCGCAGCCAAAGTTCTCATTGGCAACCATTATATCTCCAGGCTTAACCTTATTCACAAAGTCCTTATCAATATCCTCCATACAATGTGAAGCTAATTCCTTATGGTCCGTTGTGTTAAGATATCTTGCTGGAATAATAACATCTGTATCCACATTATCCCCATATTTGTGTACTTTACCTCTTACCTGCATATCTCTTTTCCTCCCTGATTATAGTACATCTGTAACATCTGAAATTTTTCCTGTAGCAGCTGACGCAGCAGCAATTGCTGGACTTGCAAGGTAAACTTCGCTTTCAGGATGTCCCATTCTTCCCACAAAGTTTCTGTTTGTAGTAGCAACAGCCCTTTCTCCAGCTGCAAGAATACCCATATGCCCTCCAAGACATGGTCCGCAGGTTGGAGTTGAAACAGCACAGCCCGCATCCACAAAGATTTTTACAAGACCTTCTTCAATTGCCTGCATATAAATTCTTTGTGAGCCAGGAATAACGATACAACGAACATTTTTGGCAACCTTTTTGCCTTCTAGAATTTTAGCTGCAACTCTTAAATCCTCCATTCTGCCATTTGTGCATGAGCCAATTACAACCTGATCAATTTTTATATCGCCAACCTCATCAATAGTTCTTGTGTTTTCAGGCAAATGTGGAAATGCAATCGTTGACTTAATTGTACTTAAATCTATATCATAAATCTTTTCATACTCCGCGTCCTCATCAGCTTTATAAATGTTGTAATCACGGTTAACCTTATCAGCCATATACTCAATTGTTCGTTCGTCAACTGCAAATATTCCGTTCTTTGCACCAGCTTCAATTGCCATATTAGCCATTGAAAATCTATCGTCCATTGACAAGTTAATCAAGCCGTCCCCATCAAACTCCATAGATTTATATAATGCACCGTCAACACCAATCATACCGATAATATGAAGGATAACATCCTTGCCGCTTACCCATTCGTTAAGCTTACCTGTCAAATTAAACTTAATAGCTGAAGGAACCTTAAACCATGCTGTTCCTGTTGCCATTCCTGCAGCCATATCAGTTGAACCTACTCCTGTTGAAAATGCGCCCAATGCACCATAGGTACATGTATGGCTATCGGCACCGATCACAAGCTCACCACTTGCAACTAGTCCCTTTTCTGGCAAGATAACATGCTCAATGCCCATATCTCCGACATCAAAGTAATTTTTAACCTCATAGCTGCCAGCAAAATCCCTGCATAGCTTACATTGCTCAGCAGCCTTAATATCTTTATTAGGTGTAAAATGGTCCATTACCATTGCAATTTTCTCGCCGTCGAAAACCTTATCAAAGCCTGCTTTATTAAATTCCTTTATTGCAACAGGTGTTGTAACATCGTTTCCTAAAACCAGATCCAGCTTGCACTTGATTAACTGTCCGGCTTTAACCTCGTCAAGTCCTGCATGTGTTGCAAGGATTTTCTGTGTCATAGTCATACCCATTGTCAAAACTCCTTTATATATAAAATTTTATTTTTTACTTTTATTATGTTTGCATTATAACATATTATTTGATATAATTGAAATACATATTATGAATAGTTGATATAACTTTTTTTAATAACAAATAACTGAGGTGTATTATGATTTCAGAGCAAAATCTTAATCAGTATAAAATATTCTATACAGTTGCAAAATTCGGGAATATCAGTCATGCTGCTGAAGAATTGTATATCAGTCAGCCTGCAATTAGCAAGGCTATATCCAAGCTTGAGGAAAATATTAACACTAAGCTGTTTATAAGAAATCATAGAGGGGTTACAATGACGAATGAGGGTAAAATTCTTTTTGAATATCTTAAAACAGCCTTTGATGCAATTCATCTTGGTGAGGAGCGCATTAAAAAAATAAATGAGCTGGGTATCGGACAAATAAAAATCGGTACAAGCACAACTTTAGCTAAATATATGCTTTTACCCCATTTAAAAGAGTTTGTAACCCAATATCCGCACATAAAGATAATAATTGAGTGCCGTTCATCGTCACATACTTCAAAGTTGCTTGACGACAATAAAATTGATATCGGTTTAATCGTTAAACCTGAGGGAGTTCATAATTTCGAATTTTTTAGTCTTGGTGAAATCGAATATATTTTTGTGGCAACTGATACATACCTTAAAAATCTTCATCTGCGTGAGGGTAAAGAAAACCTGTCAACTAAAGAATTAGAGCTGGATTTGTTCAAAAGTGCAAATCTGATGCTTCTTGATGAAGAAAATATCACCCGTCAGTATGTAAATAGATACCTTAAAGAAAATAATATTGAGATAACCCATGTACTTGAGGTCAGTAATATGGATTTACTTATTGAATTTGCAAAAATTGGTCTGGGTGTTGCCTGTGTCATAAAGGAATTTGTGATTGATGATTTAAAGGAGGGCAGAATAACTGAAATTCCACTTATTACTCCAATAAAAAAGAGAGAGGTTGGATATGCTTATTCAAATAATATGCCCCTTACCGCCTCTATGGAGAAGTTTGTTAATTTCTACAAATCAATGTAATTTACAATTTTACAGTTTATAAAAGAATATTCTGCACTTAAATTATATCACTAAAATTATAGTTTTTGTAGGGAGCTTTTATGAATATATCGTGGAACCATTTGTAGAATAGTGGTCGGAAATAGTCAGTTAATAATATTTTGCTTTTTTGAAGATTTAAAAGGATTGTAAGACTTCTGTCAAGAGGTAAGGTTAATAAATAAGCGACCTCTCTGTTCTAAAGGGAACAGGGAGGTTTTGCTTTGAAATAAAGTGTCAATATTTGATTAATTACATTATTTTCTACCAAAGAGTAGGTTAAGCTGCATTTTGGGAACAGTCTGTTAAATGTTAACATAGCTGAATTTCTAAAATTATCGAGAGGACATATGATTGTTTAAATATATCTGACCCCCAGTTTATCAAGTGCTTTTCTGACTTTTATTATTTTTGATTCTGGGAAACGGGTTGCTGTGCAATCTTTGATTATCGATACCTTTGCGCCTGTTTTTGCCGCATCTTTAGCCGTGGCTCTTACGCAGCCACATTCGTCCAGACCGCATATAACAAGCTTTGAATAATTCTGTTTGCCCATGTATTCACGAAATGCCTTTGACGAATAAGCAGAGGATTTTAATTTTTCAAAGTATAAATCAGAGACAATATTGAGCTTATCGTATAATTTTGCACCCTCTGTTCCCTTGATTGAAAAGCCGATTATCCATCTGTTTGTAGCGATGTTAGGGAACACCTGTGCAATATAGATAATGTCATATCCATTTTCCTTGTGGTGTGTAATTGCATTGTTTACCGAATTAATAAGGTTTTCTGTATCATATGTAAACATTTCTTTTATCCCATAAGTAATCGTTTTGTAAATCAATTACAACCAATGCCTTTTTATCTGGCATAGCTATCCCTCCAATTTTTAAAATATAATTTAATATAATATATTTCTAAGCAGGAAATTATATTTCTTCTGTCAGACTGTTCATGTAGGATTATTGCCCTCAATCCATATAATACTCTGTTGGTATTTTTTCATTGCTGGCACAAAGGTCATGGTCAGTGCGTTCCCAAAGCAGCTTTACGACATCGGTAATTTTTCGCGCGTAGCAGCAGGTTACTGTTGCATTTCCAAGCTTGGAATATGTAACTGCTTGGAAATAATCGAATGCCTCCTTATAGTTAGGATAGAATTCAGAGCAGCAGCAAGGCAAGCCCTTTGAATAATGTGT
>JAAYPV010000113.1 GCA_012519635.1 Clostridiales bacterium | reverse complement strand
TAATCCTACAATATTTCAAAAAAATGTTTAAAATATATGTAAATTATACCATGAAACAATACAAAATTTATATAACTTTCTTATGAAATTATATAAATTTATTACTTAAAATCTAAATATTAAAAAATTAGTTAGGCTATTGCTCTAAAAATCTCGCCCTCATCAATTCATACTCTTTTTAATATAAAAAAGCTGAAAACCAAAATGGTTCTCAGCTTTCATTTTTATTGTTTTACTACCTTAAACGCTTCCTCAAGGTCAAATAATATATCGTCAATATGTTCAATTCCAATTGAAAGACGAATAGTATTTGGCTTAATGCCAGAATCAAGAAGCTCCTTTTCGCTAAGCTGTGAGTGAGTTGTGCTTGCCGGATGAATAACAAGGGATTTTACATCAGCAACATTTGCAAGCAATGAAAATATCTCAAGGCTATCAATGAACTTCTTTGCCTCCTCAGCACCACCCTTTATTTCAAATGTAAATATTGAACCTGCTCCGTTTGGAAAATACTTCTTGTAAAGCTCATGATATGGATTATCCTCAAGCGCAGGATGGTTGACCCTTTCAACCTGCGGGTGCTTTGACAAGTACTCAACCACCTTCAATGCATTTTCAACATGTCGTTCAACACGAAGGGAAAGTGTTTCAAGCCCCTGCAAGAAAATAAATGAATGGAATGGACTGAGTGCCGCACCTGTATCTCTTAGCAAGGTAACTCTTGCTTTAATTATATATGCAAGATCCCCTGCAACATCTGCCAACACTGCACCATGATAGCTTGGATTTGGTTTTGATAGTCCCGGAAATTTGTCATTCTGTTTCCAATCAAAATTACCTGAATCAATAATAACTCCACCGATTGATGTTCCATGTCCACCTATGAATTTTGTTGCAGAATGAACTACAATATCAGCACCATATTCAATAGGCTTCAAGAGATAAGGTGTAGCAAAAGTATTATCAACAATCAACGGTATTCCGTTATCATGCGCAATCTTTGCAAGCCCTTCAATATCTATTACGTTTGAATTAGGGTTTCCAAGACTCTCAATAAAAATTGCTTTTGTATTCGGTAAAATAGCCTTTTCAAAATTTGATAAGTCATCGTCATCTACAAAGGTTGTAGTAATTCCATAATCCTTGAGTGTGTGAGCAAAAAGATTATATGTACCACCATAAATTGACCTTGCTGAAACGATATGGTCACCAGAGACTGCAATATTCTGAATTGCATATGTTATAGCTGCTGCACCGGAGGCTACCGCCAAAGCCGCCTTACCTCCCTCTAAAGCTGCAATTCTCTTCTCAAATACATCAGAAGTTGGGTTCATAAGTCTTGTATAGATGTTTCCACCCTCTGAAAGTCCAAATCGTGCTGCTGCTTGTGCTGAATTAGCAAAAACATATGAAGTTGTCTGATAAATTGGAACTGCACGGGCATCCGTTGCTGAATCAGGCTTTTCCTGTCCTACATGTAGTTGAAGTGTTTCAAATTTATACTTTCTATCACTCATAATAGTATACCTCTTTCTTTTATTTATAATTATTTCATTCTATTAAAGTGAGGTAATACACATTCGCCCGTTTCTCCAATTCTTCCTAAGCATTTTAAAAATCAGATTCATAATGCTCACTTCCTTGCTTTATTATTGACTGTGAATTTATTGTATCATACT
>JAAYPV010000112.1 GCA_012519635.1 Clostridiales bacterium | reverse complement strand
TTCTCAAAGAGATAATTTCATATTTACAAATGGTGTATTCATATGCTTTTGGATACTCAAGTCTATAGATTTAAATCATATTTTATTAAAGAAAAATACTTGTTTAAAGTCCTCTTCGGGTTCAGTTCGGAGAGGACTTATTTTTTCAAACATTTATTCAACAAGATAAGTATTTCGCTCACAAGTATTTAAATTAGTACTATTAGCTTTGCGATTTACAGTAAAAAGATAAAGGCTGTGTAATTTTTTACACAGCCTTTTTGTCACATTTATGCTGATATATAAGAAGTATATGCTCATATTAATTTTAGTGTAAAACATTAAAAAAATACTTTTTAAATAAAATATTAAGAAAAGATAAATAAAAAATTATATATTAAAAAACTTTAAAATTAGTGTACTAATAAATGGATTTCAAAGAAAAAATATTACAAATAAAAGACTATAAGTTACATTTTTTACATATAAAAAAACTTAATCGTCAGAAAGTTATAATAGTTAATAGTGATATATTACAAAATTATTTTAAACTATGTTTTACTGTTTGTTATAGGTGTATAAAAAACATATTATTTCAATAAAAAGAACAATTTTAGTTCATAAATGCCGAAAAATAATTTTTTTTTTACATTTTCTATTCTTAATTTATTAAAAAAGAAAGTGTATAATGAAAAAAATAAGTTTAACGGAAAGTATAATTAAAAATAAGGAGGTTTTTTAAGTGTTTTTTGATTCATTACAGTTTAAAGCAGTTGAAAGCAGTCTGAATGCTTTATCAATTAAACAACAGGTAATTTCACAGAATATAGCCAATAAGGAAACACCTAATTACAAACAGAAAAATGTATCCTTTGCTAATATTCTAGAAGATGCAGTTGGTAATAAGGATAATAAAAAATATAACTTTCAGGTAACTATAACTGAAGATACAAATACAACAATAAATGTTGATGGTAATAATGTTGATTCGGACCAGCAAGCAGTAGAGTTATATGCTACATATCTACAGCATGCAGCGTTAGTAGAAAAAATAAATGCGACATTTACTCAATTGAGAGTTGTTTCATCAGCAAACTTTAATTAAGGAGTAGATATACTATGGCTTTTATGAATTCTTTAAATATCATAGGCTCAGCTTTAACAGCAGAACGATTCAGAACTGATATAATATCACAAAATTTAGCAAATCAGAATACAACCAGAACAGCAAATGGAGAACCATATCGTAGAAAACAGGTTATATTCCAGGAAAGAGAAATGAACTTCAGTAATAGCTTGGAAAAGGCTATCGGTGGAGGAGTTCGTGTAGTGGAAGTAGTTGAAAGTCAGGAGGATTTTGTACCAGTTTATGACCCAGACCATCCTGATGCAGATGAAGATGGCTATGTACTATATCCCAATGTTAATAATGCTGAGGAGCAGATTGACTTAATGGCGGCATCAAGAGTATATGAATCTCAGATTGCGGCATTGTCTGTAGTTAAGGCAATGGCGTCAAAAGCATTGGAGATAGGTAAATAGGTTATCTTTTACTTATGTTAACAGATTGTTGTTAAAATTTTAAAAGAAAACACTAAATTTTAACATGGTATATAAAAGAAGTAATGATATTATTAAACGAGAAATGTATGGGAGTGATTAAAGTGTTTATAGTACCACTTACAGAAATGACATCGTTGAATTCAATAGACGGAATATCAAAAATTGGTTCTGGTTCAATAAATATTGATGATGATAAAGAAAAAGAAGAGTCTTTTGCAGATACATTAAAGAGTGCAATTATGGGGGTTAAGGAATTAGAAATGAAATCCCAACAGGACTCATATGACTTGGCAATGGGTAAAACAGATGATATAGAAGGTATCATGATACAGTCAGCAAAGACAACTACTGCAATAGAAATAACAACTCAGATTGTTACCCGTGTAGTTAATACATACAAAGAAATAATGCAGATGCAAATTTAGGCATTTATAATAGTGTAGAAAGAAGAGTAGAAGTTTTGATATAAATTATTAATGCAAAGAGTGGATATGCAAATGAAAGAAAAGCTTATAGCATTTTGGAATAAAATAAAAACAAAGTGGTCATCAATTTCTAAGAAATTAAAGATTATTATTGTTAGTTCATTAGCACTTGTAATTGTAGCAGCAATAGTATTAACTGTTGTTTTAAATAAATCTGACGGATATATTGTTCTGTTCCCTAATATGGACTCAAGTGAATCCGCAGAAGTATATAATATATTAAAGGCACAAGGTGTTGCAGTAAGAATAAATAAAGATGGTGAGATTGAAGTACCCCAAGGCCAGTGGGATCAGTTAGTTTATGAGCTTGCTGAAAAAGGATATCCACAATCAACACCATCCTATGGAACTTTTTTTGATAATCTTGGAATGACGATGACGGATTTTGAGAAGAGACAAACACTTAGATTTGAATTGCAGGATAGATTACAAACAACTATAAAGAGATTAAACGGAGTTAAGGGCGTTGTTGTTACGATTAGTATGCCAGAGGGTAACAACTATGTCTGGAAAGAAGATAAAGAAAAGGCTACAGCAAGTGTAGCATTAACTCTTGATAATTCAGTTAAATTTACAGAGGAAAATGTATCTGCAATTAAAAATCTAGTTGCATATAGTGCACAGAAAATGCAGCCTTCCGATGTAAAGGTTATTGACGCAAATACAGGGCTTGAATTATTTGGAGTAGATGAACTTGGCTCTAAAAAAAATAGCACTGCAGATGAGGATAAAAGATTATATTATCAGAATGTAGTACAAGCACAAATTGAGCAAAACGCTAAGAAGATTTTAACTCCAATTTATGGAGACGACAGAGTTACTGCAGTTGCATCAGTAACACTTGATTATGATAAAATTACACAGGAAATTAAAGAATTAATTACCAATGAAGATGGTCTAGGTGTAAAGCAAAAAGAAGATGTCGAATATGATGTGCATGGACGCGTTGTAAATGATCAAGGTATTGTAGGTGAAGAAGATAACACAGATATTCCTTCATATGTAAATGAAAATGAAACTGAGTTGACAAATGAAGATGCAACACATTATGCAAGAAGTACAGAATGGGCAATTGGCTACATATTAACACAAAAGGAAATTGCACAGGGTGTTATCAAGGATGCAACAGTTGCAGTTGTAGTTGATAATACAAATGTTGTTTTAACAGATACAGAACGAGATGCACTGGTACAGCTTGTAAAAAATGCAACAAATATTGAAGCTGATAAGATTTCAGTTTACAGCAAATATGTTGAGAAAGATTTGCCAGTGGATGTACCTGGAACACCTGGGGATGCATTAAAGGTGTTTATAGCAAAAATTCTTCCGCTAGCAATTGGTTTGATATTACTAATTATCATAATAATTATTGTTATTGCAATAATAATCAGCAGAAGAATGAAGAAGAAACTTAGAAAAGCAGAACTTGAGAAAGAAGCTGCAGTTAAATCTCTTCAAGAAGAACTCAACGAACAAAAACGCTCACTAATTGAAGAGGCTAAGAAACATAATAGTCAGAAGGATATGACTGCTAACGAGGTAAGAGAATTTGTAAGTGAAAATCCTGAAATCACTGCAGCGTTAATTCGTTCTATGATAAAGGAGGAAAGCTAATGGCAGTAACTAAACAAAAAATGACTCCATCGATGAAAGCTGCTGCTGTTTTGATTGCTTTAGGTTCTGAAGCTGCTTCTGAAGTATATAAATATCTACATGATGAGGAAGTTGAGGAGTTATCCTTCCTTATTTCAAAAATTGATAATCTCTCATCTGAAGAGTTGCAAGAAATTATGAATGAGTTTTATGAACTATGTGTAACTCAGAAGGTTGTGACTGAGGGTGGAGAGAATTATGCAAAGACAGTTTTAGAGAAGGCATTTGGACCACAAAAGGCTTCCTCATTAATGGAAAAGATTATAAAATCCAATAGAGCAAGAGCTTTTGAGTTTTTAAGGAAGGTTGACTATAAAAACCTATTGATGCTTATACAAAATGAACATCCTCAGACAATTGCACTGATATTATCATATACAACAGCAGAAATGGCATCACAGATTATTACTGAATTGCCAAAGGAAACTCAGATTGAGGTGTTTCAAAGAATTTCTAACCTTGATAGAGCATCACCAGAGGTAATAAGTACTGTTGAAAACATCTTGTCAAGAAAATTAGAATCCATGACCGCAGTTGACTTGAAGGAATCTGGAGGAGTAAGCTACTTGGCAGACATTATGAACCATGTTGACAGAAGAACTGAAAAATACATCTTTGATGAGCTTAATCAGACCAATCCTGAGCTTGCTGAAGAGATTAAGAATCTTATGTTTGTATTTGAAGATATCGTATATCTTGATAATCTTGAAATTCAAAGCTTTATTCGTGAATGTGATACTAAAGACCTCACAATTGCACTTAAGGCTGCAAGTGAAGAAATTGCAAATGCAATTTTCAGCAATATGTCACAGCGACAACAAGAAACAATTAAAACTGATATGCAATATCTTCATAATGTTCGTATGCGTGATGTTGAAGAGGCACAACAGAGAATTGTTTCAGTTATCAGAAGACTTGAGGAATCAGGAGATATTGTTATTTCTAAGGGTGGAAAGGATGAGATAATTGTTTAAGATTATTAAACCTGAAAAAGTACATAAGCTTAATGAAGTAGTTATTATCCCTGATTTACCATCAATTGAAACTGATTTTGATGAAGAAAATGCAGATAATGAAGAAAGTTCTGAAGTAAAGAAGCTATCGAGGGAAATATATAATAAGGTGATTGATAAAGCAAAAGCTGATGCAGAAGTTGAACGCGAAAAGATTCTGAGAATGACTAATGAGGAAAGACAATCGATATTAAATAACACACAGTCAGAAGTTATTCATATTAAGCGTAACGCACAAAAGGAAGCAGAGAATATTATCAATCATGCAAAAGAGGAATATAACAGAATTTTAGAAGAAGCAAGACAAGAAGGTCTTAAAAAAGGTATCGAAGAAAAATCAGAGGCAGTTGAAAAGTTAATTAAGAATATAGAAGGCACTCTTGAAGAAATGAAGGAGTTACAAATTCAGTATATGCAGGAGTATGCTAAGGAAATTAAGGGTTTATCCTTGCAAATTGCTGAAAAAGTAATTGGACATAAGATGGATGAGAATGACTTGTTTTTAATGGATACAATAAAAACAGTATTAAAAAATGTCCGAGATGCTAAATGGATAACAGTTGAGATATCAGATAAATTGCCAAAGCTTGTTGAAATGGTTATAGAAGAAATGACGACTAGCGGCAACAATCCAAAGATAGAAGTTCAGACTATTAAGGATGCTGATAAAGGAACTTGCATTATACAGCTTTCTGACAGAGTAATAGATGCCTCAATAGCCACACAGTTAAAGAATATTGAGGAATATTTCAAGGAAGATGATGAGGCAGTGTATGCAAAATAAGGTAAAATTGGATCATTCACATTTATATTCTGAAATAAGGCTTAATAATTTTTATACCTGTTTGGGTAAGATTGACCAGATTGTTGGGATGACAGTTGAAGCGACTGGAATAACATGTAATATAGGTGATGTTTGTACTATAACTATGGATTCCAGCGATAAAACAGTTATATCAGAAGTGGTTGGTTTTAAAGAGGGAAAAGTCTTACTCATGCCTTATGAAGATGTGGATGGTATAGGATATGGAAGTATTGTAAGAAATACAGGCGAAAAGCTCATGATAAAAATGAGTAATGAGCTGATAGGAAGAACTGTAAATGCACTTGGAGAACCAATTGATGGTAAGGGAGAAATAAACGGCTATGAATATTATTCAATAAATGGTGTAGCAAATAATCCTATGAGCAGGCCCCCAATTAGTGAACCCATTGAGCTTGGAGTTAAGGCAATAGACGGAATGTTAACAATGGGTAAAGGACAGAGAATGGGTATATTCGCTGGTAGTGGTGTAGGTAAAAGTACGCTGATGGGAATGATAGCAAGAAATATTAAGGCTGATGTAAATGTTATTGCACTTGTTGGAGAGCGTGGCAGAGAGGTACTTGAGTTTATCAATAGGGATTTAGGAGAAGAAGGTGCTGCTCGCTCAGTAGTAGTTGTTGCAACATCGGATCAACCAGCAATGTTGCGAAGCAAATGTGCATTAACAGCAACAACAATAGCAGAATATTTTCGTGATCAGGGCAAAGATGTACTTCTTATGATGGATTCACTTACACGATATTGCATGGCGCAAAGAGAAATAGGTTTAAGTGTAGGCGAACCACCGGTTGTAAGAGGATATACTCCATCGATATATGCGACCTTACCTAAACTTCTTGAAAGAAGTGGAAACTTTGAAAAGGGCTCAATAACAGGTATTTATACAGTTCTTGTTGAAGGAGATGATTCCAATGAACCAATATCAGATACCGTCAGAGGAATAATAGACGGACATATAATGTTATCAAGAAAAGTGGCAATGAGAAATCATTATCCAGCGATAGATGTACTTGGAAGTATTAGCCGTCTGATGTCACAGATTATAGACCCTGAACATAAAAAAGCGACTAATGAAATAAGAAAAATAATGTCAATCTATCAAGAAAATCAAGACCTTATTTCAATTGGTGCTTATAAGGCAGGAAGTAATCCTGATTTGGATTATGCTATAAGTAAAATAGATAGGATTAATGCTTTCTTACAACAGCCAGTTGATCAAGGATATAATTTTAATGATACAATCAGTTTATTAAAAGAGATAGTAAACGATTAAATTAAACAACCTAGAGAATAAATTATAATTTTATTATTATAATATATTTAGCTGTTTAATTTATGGGAAATGGAGAAATTATCATGAAGAAGTTTGAATTTTCATTAAGTAAAATGAGAGATTATAAAAAGCAGTTACTTGAAAGCGAAAAGAACAAACTAATGAAGCTTCAGGCAGAAAGAAACTTTGCAAAGGAAGCTATCAAAGCACTTCAGGTTGACTATGACAAAATTCATGAAGAGATGACAGAAAAGATAAGTAAGGGTATTGCGATAATGGAAATCAAGCTATTCCAGTTCCGTAAAGACAGTATAAAACTTGAGCAGCAGCAATTGCAAACACAGGTTTATATTCTTGATGGTGCAATTGAACGCCAGAGAAGAGTTGTTTTAGGATTATCTCAAGAGGTATCGGGGCTTGAAAAATTAGAAGAAAAGCAACGCGAAGAGCATGAGAGGCTATTAGCAAAGGAAAATGAATTAATTATTTCAGAATTTATTGCATCAAAATTTATTAGAGATAAAGTTGCTATATAGTCATCTAGAAATTATAGGGTTTTAGGGAGGAAGAATGCAATCTATACGAAAGGATAATTTGTTAATGGTTATATTTGCTGTTTTAATAGTTTTTATAACAGCAGATATACCGAAAGTGGAATCAAAAAAAGAGTGTATAAATTATGTGGCTCTTGGTGACAGCATTGCAGCAGGATATGGACTTGCAGATGGCGAAAGCAGCTATGTTGACTTAATCAGTGAGGACTTGGGAGCAAGGACAACAAATTTAGCGGTAAGTGGTATGACAAGTACAGAGTTATTGCAGATGTTGTCATCAGGAGAACATGATGAAGTGATTTCAAAAGCGGATATAATTACGATAAGTATAGGTTCAAATGACTTACTAAAACCCTTTATTAGTAGGGTTACTAAAGCATTTGGTATAGAAAATGCAGAGGACATCAATAATAATGTAATTTCAGAGTTGACTAAAAAATATAAGAATGACCCATTTTTGCTTATACCCGTAATAGCTGAACTTAACAGCCAGATTGTCGAAAATGAAGAATTGTATGGGATATGTAAAAAATTTGAGGTTAAAATTTTTCCGCAAATTATTTCACAGATAAAAGTTAAAAATCCTGATGCACAGATAATTGTTAATAATATTTACAATCCATACTACAATGTATCAATTTATGGACTTTTTGATTTAGGCAGAATAGCAGATAGCTATATAAATAAAATTAATATGGCTTTTTCAGACTCTTCTAAATATGAATATGTTGATATATATAAAATATTTAAGGAGAATGGCTTGACAAATTCTCATATTGATTTTCTAAGCCTTGATACATTGAGCTTTGACCCACATCCAAATAAAGATGGACATATGATGATTTTCAGTGCAGTCAATTCAAAAATAAATGTGGATTAAAGTTATTAATAATGCGTAATTCCAGTCATTGACTGGATTACATAAATAATATATATGAGGGGAGGTGTAGGAATGAATCTGGAGACTGTGGTACTGAACACAGTAGGAACTGCTGATGGTATTTCAATTAATCGTAGTGGCAAAGAACAAAACAGCGGAGATTTTTTGGTGCTGATAAACCAACTTCTAGGGAATGATAATCCTGAAGGTTTTATTGGCACTCGAAAAAAAGAACTTCCTTTAGAAGTGTTGGAGCAAGCGTCTGCAATGTTAAATCAAAATCCAGTACTTTTAAACTCATTAACAGAGTCTGATGGGGTAGAAGATTTAATAGTTGCGTTGAGTATAGAGAGTCATAAAATAAACCCTCTTACATATAATATTAACTTGCAAAACATTGATAAGGAAGTAAGTACATTAATTGAGGATGCAAAGACTTCAGATGGTACTATTAAAGCAGATGTTACTCAGTTATTGAATAATTCTGGTTTAACTTCAGAAAAATCTGATAAGGTCATAGAATCTGATAAAGTTTTAGAATCTGATAAAATCTTAGAAACTGATAAGGTCTTAAAATCTAATAAAGTCTTAGAAACTGATATGGTTTTAAAATCCGATGAGGTTTTGGAATATGGTAAGGTCTTAGAAAATGATATTTTAATGGAGTCTGGCAGTAAAACTATTGTAAATGAAAAGCAGGAAACTATTATTGAGAATGGAACTTTGAAACCAGATTTGCGGGTACAAGCAAACAATATATCTGAAGATAATAGT
>JAAYPV010000111.1 GCA_012519635.1 Clostridiales bacterium | reverse complement strand
TATACCAAATAACAAAATTTTTATTATTTTTTATTAAAAAACAACCTTGTTTTCCAAAAGGAAGTACAAGGTTGTCTTTTTATATACAGTTATAACAAATATGTGAATTTCCTTCAATTATTTTCTATAAGATAATATGTTGAATATGTTTTATTATGTTAGTAAACAATTTAAATCCAACATCTTAAATTCCCCATATTTCACGCCAAAGTAGCCAGCGTACAAAATCTTCAGGGGAATTAGGATAAAAAGGATATACTGGATACACAGGAAAAACAGGTGGTCTGCGTCTGCGTGGCTGACGCGGACGCCTGCGTCTTGGCCTGTTGGAACCCGCATAGCGTATTACTGGAAGAACATCATTGTCATCAAAGTCATCAAAGTTGTTAAACTCAATAAAATCATCAAAATCAAATAACATATCCATGTCGTTAGGACACATTCCCATTGGGCATGAATTATTATCCATAGTGTTATTTGATATTCCAACTCGTTTTAAGATTTCAGTTACAATTGAGTCAATCATGTCCTCATCTACTTCAGTATTTTTTAACTTGTCAGCAATGCTATCAATATATGGTTTTATTTTGTAATAAAGCTCTGAATACATGCTGTCCATATTATGGTTATCCAAATCACTACCATTATTATTCATTAACATGCCTCCTTTCTAGTTATATACTATGCAAAGGAGGCTTGTAATGTCATTATTTAGTTTAAATAATTTAGGATCTTACAATTACTTTAATAAATGTTGAAGTGCCTGCAACCAATGTTAATAAATATCCAATGACTAAATCTTTATAAAAATGAAATTTAGTATCTGTTAATTTTATAATTTTATGTAGATTTTTAAATATATTAATAAAACTTACTCTAAATTCCCTATCTTTAAATTCATCATATATTATCAATGACCAACTTAATCTTGTAGCCATATATACCATTATAATATTAATAATTATACAAATAATTACTCCCTTTTTAATTAGTCCTCCACCTAGTTTCATATATCCTAACAAGGAACAAAATGTCATTACTAATCCGGCAATTGAAGAAATAAAACCTAATTTAGCAATTAAAACCCATAATGCTACTCCTATTAATGAGCCAAGTAATGCTCCAATAGTTCCAGTAACTACATTTTCTTTTCTCTCTTTTATACTCACTGCCACTTGAGAATTGCTTTGATAATTAAAAGAGTTACAATTTGTAGGTTCAGTATTATAATTATTTGTATAACCCCCGTCACCAACAATATTGCTATCTAGCTGTACTGGATTTTCATTCTTATTATACATATAATGCCCTCCAAAACATGATATTCCCAATTATCACCTATATTGTATTATTTATATTCCCAAATGTCAAGTAGAATTACAAAGTATGTAAAAACAAATTAAATAATGTTATTTTAATTTTTCAAAAGCAATGCCTTTTACATTTATTATCGTATCCTTGTCACACCAGATACCTACCTCAATATTGCTATATTTATATGCCTTTACATCATTAATAGTCGCTGAGCACTGATTACTATCTAAATTTATCTCATATAAAGTATTGCTTGTTTTTACATTAAGCTTTGCTGTTTCATTTTCAAATGATTCAATTTCATAGTCTATCGTAATATTATAAGAACCAGTCTTATAAACACCATGTGCTCCTTTAAGGATATCTCCTTCTATTCCATTTGAAACTAAATAACCATCTTCATTAATTCTTGCATACTCATATTCATATCCTAAGCTGTATGGAAAATTATATGATGCATCATAGGCTATCGGTAAGCCATTATACATATCAAAAGGATTTTCTTCTGTATAGTAACAATTGACATCATTTATACGCTCAACAAGTGTGTATCTTTTTTTGAAATAAAAAGGTAATGATTCAAATTGCTCATCGCTTGCAACCAAAATATTGCTTTCTCCAAGAACAGCACTATCAGCTGCCTCAAAAAAATAATCCAAAATATAAGCCTGAAAAATATTATCTTCATTTATACTTATTGCATTTTTATTATAATCTATAGCTCTTATAATATGGGACTTATCATTCTGATTGAATAATATTATTGTATCCGTATCATATTTATCAGCAACAGATATAACCTCATTTGAAAAATCAAAATTTGCTGATGAAACCTCATTAATTTTTTTGAATCCTTGTAGATTAGACAAAGAGATAACTGCAAAGAAAAATAAAAAAATACAATAATTTAAGTAAAGATTCTTATTTAAATTTGAAAAGTAATAAATACATAGTCCACATGCTAACATTATTGGTACAAACCAAAGAATATGATACCTATGCTCAAAAACTGGCGAACCATATACAGAGTTAGTTATCATCAAAACAAATAAATTGACAGCAACTATTACAAAGGTCATTTGAAAAAGTACTGTTTTCTTAAACATTTTATGCTTTTTCACTAATATCGGAACAATAAAAATACAAACTGTAACAAATAAAAATTTAAATATCCTTGCTATTCCTCCTATCGAAGTTATAGGAATCGCTGAATTATGAGTAACTCCATCGCAAAGCAAATATATTCCAACAATACAATTGAAAATATTGTTATAAAAATTTGAAGCTGAAGAAAGATTTAAGCTACTTCTAGCAGTAATCCCTACTCCATAATCCCTTATTACAATAGCTAATACTGAAATAATACCACTTGCGACTAATAATATATTAGATGGCTTTTTATATTCAATTTTTTGATTTTTAATTATGTTTATTATTTCATTAAGCACTAATGGAGCAATACCCATTAATAAAATATAATTTCCAGCCGAGAATGATGTTAAAAATAAAAATATTGCATATATAAACAATAATATTTTATTCTTTTTACCCTTATAATTAGGCTTTAATAATAAGTCTATTAAAAGTAATAAAGTTATTACCCTAAATAAATACTGCCCTGCTGAAATAAAAAGCATATTAAAATAATCTAATTGTCCCAGTGAATATGGTGTTATTATAAAAATAACAGAAAGTGCTGCACACCAAAAATCTACATTAATTGTGTAAAAGATATCCATAATAATAAATATAGTGAATATTAATAACAATGCATGAATTATACCAAATGAAAAAGAAATATTCCCTGTAAATATAATAAGAGGTGCCGCCCAGAATGATACACAGTCTAATTCAAGTGAAGATACATATGCAAAATTTTCAAAGAAAATCTTCTTGTTTTTCCATATATCAATGCTATGGCGCAAAGCAAGTGCTGAATCAAAGTCTAAAAACAACTCACTTCTTGTAAAGTTAAAATAGCATATTGCTAAAAATTGAAATATCATCAGAATAATTAGT
>JAAYPV010000110.1 GCA_012519635.1 Clostridiales bacterium | reverse complement strand
AATTTAAATGCTATTAATAAATTTTTCAAATTTTTCTACTGATTTTTCTAGCGAAAATTTCTCTTCGCAATATAATTTTGCATAATTTCCCATATTTTCTTTTATATTTTCATCTATCTTTTCAAAATGTGAATTCAAATCGCAGGTTGTCATAAACCTCTCACAAATAACCTGTGCCCAAATATTAGTATGAACATCCGAAACCTGTTTACATACCACCATCTTTTGAATAATTTCCTTTGGAGCAGATACATATCCGACACGAAGTCCCGGAGCTAAAATCTTTGAAAAGCTACCTACATAAATTACTCTGCCATCAGTGTCAAGGCTTTTTATTGTTGGTATATCCTCACCCGCAAATCTAAGGTCACCATATGGATTGTCCTCAATGATTATGAAATTATATTTCTTTGCAAGCTCGTAAACAGCCTTTCTCTTCTCCAAAGACATTGTGTTTCCAGTTGGATTCTGAAAATTCGGAATCAGATATAAAACCTTTATATTGCTATTAGCCTTTAACACATCTTCAAGCTTTTCAAGATTTATACCGTCGTCCTCAAGCTCTACCCCTACAAGATTCACCTTATATGATTTAAAGGCATTAAGCGAACCTATAAAGCTAGGGGCTTCACAAATAAGAGTATCTCCCTCATTGCACAAAACCTTGCATGAAAGCTCCATACCCTGTTGTGCACCAGCAGTAACAATAAGCTCATCATTATCACTAAAACAATTTTTTTCTGCCATTGTTTTCTTTAGCAAGTCCCTTAATGGGGTATAGCCCTCTGTTATACTATACTGTAATGCCAAAACTGGGTTTTCCTTTAACAGCTCAGCTGAAATTCTTGACACCTCTTCAACTGGAAATGCTTCTGGTGCAGGATTTCCTGCAGCAAATGATATAACATCCGGGAACGCTGTAAATTTAAGAATTTCCCTTATAGCTGAGGCTTGTAACCCGGCAATTCTATCAGAAAAAATATAATTCATACACCAACCTCTTCTCAAATCATCAATTATTGCATAAATTACACAACAAAAGGGTTTTACACCCTTTTCCCTTTTTATGCTGCCTTTAGCAATTGTGCATAAAAACCATATTATTTTATAATTATATCACATATTTTTTAATTCATCAACATAAATTTTAATAATTATAACAATTTTATTGGAAATAAAAAATCTGTATAGTAATTAAAAAGAGGTGTTATTATTGAAAAAACAGAGCTTTATTCATGGCTCAATTATACTTATTGCATCCGTTATAATAGCAAAGCTTATCGGTGCAGTATTCAAAATCCCGCTTACCAATCTTTTAGGTGGTACGGGCATGGGCTATTTCAGCAGTGCATACGGCCTTTTCTTACCCGTATATGCAATTTCCGTTACAGGACTTACCTCATCTATAGCAAAGCTGACAGCTGAAAGCTCAGTTTTCAAGATGTATAGAAATGTACGCAAGGTAAAAAATATATCACTGATTACATTTTTCCTAATTGGATTATTTGGTAGTATTACTATACTCTTGCTCGCTAAGCCATTTGCAGTAAATATTATAAAAAGTGAAAAATCGTATCTTTCCATACTCATGATTGCTCCATCAATACTTTTTGGATGCATAACAGCTGTCTATCGTGGCTATTTTGAAGGCTTAAGAAATATGTATCCTACTGCTATATCACAGATTGCAGAGGCTCTGGTAAAGCTAGTGTGTGGTTTAGGTTTATGCTATTATGTTCTAAACAATTCAGAAAAGGTTCTTTCATATTTCCCTGACAAAACCGATATAACAGCAGTTGCAGCTGCTGCTGCAGTACTGGGTGTAACCCTCTCCTCATTGGCTGGAACAATATACATAGTGCTACGCTACAGATTAATCGGTGACGGAATATCAAAAGCAGAACTTGATAAGGATAAGTCAACATATTCAAAACGAAAGATTTGCAAGGAGCTTTTTAAAATCATGATACCTGTTTCTATCGGCGCTCTTGTTATCAACCTTACTTCATTAATCGACCTTGCAACAATAATTCGTTTTTTAAATCAAGCAATAGAAAATTCTCCAAAGTTTTTCATTAACAAATATCCAATAGCTGATGAAATCGGATTGGAGGAACTTTCAAATTTTGTTTACGGCTCATTTACAGGATTAGCAATAACAGTCTTTAACCTTGTACCATCAATTACAAATATGTTCGGCAAGGGTGTTTTCCCAAATATAGCTGAGTCATGGGCAGAAAAAAATACCGAAACGCTTAAGAAACACGCTGAATCTGCGCTAATGGTAACTGGCTTTATTGCTATTCCATCCGGCTTTGGAATTTGCGTTCTCTCAAAAGAAATCCTAACATTCCTGTATCCTTCAAGGCTCGATGAGGTTTTAGTATCCTATGAAAGCCTTATATATCTGGGAATTGGCGTAATCATGCTAGCACTGTCATTTCCAGTGTTCAGTATGCTGCAGGCTATTGGTCGTGCAGATATTCCTGTTAAAATAATGCTCACAGGTGTTGTGATAAAGTTTATCGGTAACATGCTGCTTATACCAATTCCGAAAATTAATGTATCTGGCGCTGGAATATCAACGCTTATATGCTATTTTGTTATACTAGTCTTGTCAATATTCGCCTTTTGCAAGGAAACAAAAGTAAAGCTCCAGCTTTGTAAAATATTCCTCTCTCCACTTTACGCAGGCTTATTATGCGCATCAACAGCATTGCTAAGCAACAGTATTATCTCACGCTTTATAGATAGTAAAATAGTACTGCCTTTTTCTATTATGCTTGGTGGTGGAATGTATCTGCTTGCTTTATGGCTGATGAACGCCGATAATTATAACCTAAAGCTGCTATTATCCACAAACAGCGATGAAAAACATATATAATCATAATAAACAAGAACACCACCTCAAAACAGGTGGTGTTTGTGTAGAAAAAGGAGACATCTCTTAATGGTTATAACAGAAAATTCCTCAATACAAAAATGAATTACTTACTTTGCACCGCTTTTATCAAAACTTAATATTTCACCTGCTAAATACTTTTCAATCAGTGAAACATCTTTGTAATTAATTTCATAATCACTGTTTACATCTGTATTATTCCAGTCCCATTCATTCCAGTTGTACAAATAAATTGTTTCACCCTGTTCAAGCTTGCTGTTAATAAATTCAACATCCAATTCATTTACTCCTCCGTCTAAGTTTGCATCGCCCAATATTCGTTTGCTTGTTACACGATAATTGTTGTAAAACTCATCCCAAGTAACACAACCACCTGCATTAAAAGCATTAACAACATCTCCTTCTGCCAATTCCAGAACAGAACCGTCATAACGAGCATTTACAACCAAGCCTTTGCCTAATCGGATAGCAACAGTATTATCATCAATAACCTCTACTACTTCTGCTACATCATAGCCAAACTCAATGCAAACCACCTCATCAAAACTGGTTTCTTCAGGCGTGGATTCCTCTAAAGATAATCTGTAATTCAAGTCAGTTATCTTGCCGCATAAATATTGAGCAATAAGCAGGTTGTCGCCCATATCAATCACACCATTATTATCAATATCTGCGGATAGAACACATCTTGAAGATAATGATAAAAGTCCAATAAGGTATTTATTAAACCATATTACATCATTAATACGAACAAGCCCATCTCCGTCTATATCTCCAAGTGTTATTTTCATAATCTCTGTGTTTGTGCCCCAGTTTAGAGGATTAGATTCATCTATACTTCCAGAATAACACCCATAGAAACCAATTATATCACCAACAACTACTTCCTCAGAATAAATTATTTGGTCTTTTTCAACTGTTATTAGAAGTTCCCCCACTTTAACAATATAATCTGAGCCAGTAACTTCCTTGACTACTCCTCTTACACACTTATTAAGAATATCTGAATTCTCAATTTCTATGCTTAAAGCATATATTTGCAGAGGAACTGTTTCTAAAAAATAACCATCAAAAGCAATATAGACATTCATCCCGATTTCTAAATGGGGCATATTTTCCACATTATCACAATGCACAACAATATCACCTAAATTATTAACTTTAATTATAACAGTACCCGAAGTCCATACATCAACCACAGTTCCATAAAGACTTGTTAGAACATTACTACTCTCGCAAGAAGATTCATCATAAGTACAGGATTCACTAGTCTGTATTTCTGTTGTACAAAATTCACTTGCTTCTAAACAATTACTTGTTTCCAGAACATCAGTTATTTCCGAATTTATGTCTGTACTTATAGTTGTTTCCGAAATAGTATAAGTAGTTATATCAAGATTTTCATCTGGAGCCGTTGTTTCTTCAAGCACTAACACACTGTCAGCATGCAATTGCAATGGATATGATTCCATAAAAATTCCATCTGATTCAACATAGGCATAATTTCCAACCCTTAAATCGGGCATCTCTTCACAATAAACAATTGTTTGCCCATATGTAGCATTAACCCACTCAACCAAAATACTTTTTGAGTTAATTATTTCAACTACATTTGCAATCAAACCAATTTTTTCTTTCTCTGTTTGTACTAAGGTAACTGTAAAACTTGTGCCTGTTTCAACTGCAAATGCGGCAGTACTTAATGAAGCCATCATTGCTGCTGACATAATCCCGCACATGAATTTCTTAAATAAATCCCTACTATTCATAAAAAACACCTTCCTTTATATATTTTAAGATTATACCATCACAGTATCATCTTACTATTTTAACTTCATATATAAAGAAAAAGTTTCACATTTTAAAAAACTATTTTTTTTCATTTTGTGCATTATTCCTGTTGATATATTTATAAAGGTTTATCGTTCCTTCAGAATTATATACCTTTTTAAGCTGCTCAGCAGAATTATATGCCTCAGAAAATTTTCCATCCGTCGTCATGATATAATTTCCATACCACAGTCCAAAAAAAGACCACATTGATTTATCCCTAAACATATTGTCTATATTCGGAACATTACCACATTCACTTATTGCTAAGAGCTTTTTCGACCCAGTTACATTGTTAAGCCATTGATACTGTTCAACACGACTTCCAAAATCTGTTTCACCTGTAAGATAAATATCCAGCGATGCAATATCATACATATTACTGCTTACAGTATATTCCTTATCCTGTCCATTCCAAATCCAAATCAAATTGTTAAGCTTATGGTAATATGTCTGACGAGAATATAAAAGCCCCCAAAGCCATTGATATGCCTCAGGACCTGAACCGCCCCACCAAAACCATTCTCCACCCGCCTCATGCAATGGTCGCCATAAAACAGGGACATCATTTTCCTGTAATATTTTCAATTGCTCAGAAATAGCGTCAATATCCTTAACTAATGCATAACATTCAGCAGATATTTCACCAGCCTTATATAAATCGAATATTTCATTAAGGCTGAGTTTTGCTATATCCTTAGGAGTTACAGCCTTTAACAATTTAAAATCAGAGGATGCTTTATACACACTTGGTCTACCAAGAGGGGCATTCCAATACCACATGAGTCCTACAATACCACCTTTTTTACTCCATTCAATACAAGCTTCTGTTTCCTTTGTTTCACGCTGTCCATTAAGTGAATATCCACCGATATCGCCAAAACGAATTGCAGGGTATTGTTCAGTCACACTATAAATAATCTCAAGTTCAAGGTTTTTTTCATTTGATGCATATTGTCCTGTTATAATGCTTTTACCGTAGCATTCTGCTAAATATCTCATGAGTTCTTTTGTTGTTTCAGTTGCATTTTCATTACAAAGCTTAGGACTTATATCATAACTTATCTCATCAAGATTTTTATTATCAGTAACCTCGATATAGTCCAAATCAATATTCCCATCAATTTCCTTAATGGAAATCTCAGAAGTACCCGCCTCTAAAAACAAGCCGTAAAATGTAGCCTTGATAAATTTATCCGTTTCATTTTTCCTTATTTCAAATTCGCCAACCTTTTTTCCATTAACCATTAATGCATTTTTAACATTACTGCTTGATGCAACGCAAAGGGTTATATCATAATGCTGTGATGTTTCGACATCTACCATTATTTTTATTTTATTATCATAGGCTTTATTAAAACCGCTGACATATCCGTCACCCGAATAACCCTCTCTCTCCTCGCTTATAAACAAATTTCCCATTAACTCAGAGTTTTCTGCTTCAACCATAACAGAAACCTCCTGTTTACTAATTTCAGGAACAGACACAGGATATTCCTCTGCCATAGCATTTCCTATGGAGGTGTTTTTAGGTCCCTGAGCACCATTCTTTATATTACCCTTATTGTAATTACTGCTTAGGGAATTGTTTATAGGAGAACAAGAGCAGAAAATCATTAACGCTGTAAAAATTAATGTCATAAACTTTAACAATCTCATTGTCTTCAACCTCTATAATTTACTATGTACTTCTCGCCCACCTTCGTACTAATAAATAATCCCTCATCACTCATACTTGTGCCAATCAGCACCTCATTACAAAAAACATCTGCATCTACATTTGTTTTTAGCTTGAATGAATTCCCATTAAGCGACAGTATTTCTGCTGAGGTTAATCTGTTTTCATCCCACTTAATACTAACTTCAAAACCCCCTCTTGCACGGAGTCCATTTATCTCACCACACTTCCACTCCCTTGGAAGTGCTGGTAAAAGATAAATCATACCATTATGGCTTTGCATTAACGCCTCTACAATTCCTGCCACTCCTCCAAAATTTCCATCTATCTCAAAAGGAGGATGTGATGCAAGCAGATTATTATTCGTTGAATTTGCTAATAGCTTTTGTATATTTTCAAAAACCATCTGCCCATCTTGTAGTCTTGCCCAGAAATTGATAATCCATGCTCTACTCCAGCCTGTATGACCTCCACCATGCACAAGTCTCCTTATGAGTGTTGCTCTTGCGGCCTTTGCCAAAACTGGGTTATCAGGAGTAATTTCATTTGATGGATATAATGCAAAAAGCTGTGAAATATGCCTGTGTCCAGCCTCAAAGTCACTGTAATCCTCAAGCCATTCCTTAATGTGTCCATACTTTCCAACCTCAATTTTAGGCAACTTTTCAATCATACCTTTCAGCTTATCAGCAAATACCTTATCCTTGCCCAAAATTTCCGCACTCTTAATTACACAATTAAATAATGCCTTAATAATCTGTGAATCAATTGCTGGCCCGACACAAAGGCTTGCCTTTACCCCGTCGTCTGTAATATATGAATTTTCAGGCGATACAGATGGGCAGGTTACAAGTCTACCATTCGAATCCTCAACAAGAAAATCAACAAAAAATTCAGCAGCTTCCTTTATTGTATCATATTTTTCTGCAAGAAAATTTAAGTCCTGTGTATATTCATAATGCTCAAATATATGAAGGCACAACCAAGCAGCACCCATAGGCCATATTGATGCGGGTGCATATATATCCTGTGGCGCGGTATCCCCCCAAATATCAGTATTATGATGACATACAAAGCCTCTGCAATTATACATCTCACGAGCAGTTTTTCTGCCATCCTCACGAATCTTCTCAATATGTTCAATCAGTGGCAGATGGCATTCAGACAAATTACAGCTTTCAGCACACCAATAATTCATTTCAGTATTAATATTAAGACAATAACGGCTACCCCATGCAGGTTGCATATCTTTATTCCATATACCCTGCAAATTCATAGGAAGCGTACCCCTTCGGCTTGCTGCAATCATAAGATATCGTCCGTAATTGAAATAAAGCTCTATCAGCTTATTATCATATTTTACACTACCTTGATCTGCTTCACCAAAGCCATTATTAGTAAGCCTTAATATTCTTTCATCAGTAGGACTTTTTGATTCACCCTCACTATTATCACAAAGTGAAAAGCTAGTTCTGTTAAAAAGCTCTTGATAATCCTCAATATGCCTGGACTTCAATTCAGAATATTCACATGATAAGGCGTTCTGGACATCATTTAAAGTGCCTGTTATATAATCACCCATACGATATCCCGTCTGAACACCAAGAACAAGTGTTACCTCATCGGCATTATCGACATAAAGGCTGCCGCCAAGAGTATATATTTTGCCACCCTTTGAGGCTGCAGACAACACAGCTGAAAAGAAAATCCCATCAGCACTTCCACTTCCAGCAGTTAAAATCAATGTATTGCTATTATACGGACGATTATCGTCATAAAGATTATACGCTCTGTCCAGCCTTGAAAATATATTTATTGAGTTAGGCTTATCTGCTTTGATATTTATAACAAGTACATCATCAGGGTATGACACAAAAACCTCCCTGACATATCTGACGCCATCTACAACAAATTCTGTTGTACATATAGCATTCCTCAAGTCAAGATAGCGCTTATAATCTTCATAGTTCCCCACATTTTTCATGCTTATATGTAAATCGCCAAGTGGAAGATAATGCCTTGAATCAGGTCCTACTCCCGTCATGGTTTTCATTGCTAAATCTTCAGCCTCTTTTATCTTCCCATCAAAAAGCAATTTCCGCACATTTTCTAGGTTATCCTTTGCATCAGGATTTATCCTATATCTCTTTCCCCCCGACCAAATTGATTCTTCATTTAAATTTATCAGTTCTTCCTCAACTCTTCCATAAACCATGCCACCAATTCTTCCATTACCAACAGGCAATGCACTATTGAAATCTATTGCTGAGCTTTCATACCATAAAACTGCGCTTGTATCCATTGCAGTTCCTCCATATTTTCCTATTTTTATTAGTATATAGTCTGTTAATTAACTCTTTGTCATAAAATATATCTACACAAAAAATATTAAAAATTACACTGCTTTTTCTTAAATAATACTATCACATTTTTTTCATTTTTACAATGGTATTTAAAAATTAATTGTGCTTTTTATAAGCAAATTAATTGGGATTTTTCAAAATAAATTCGTTTATATTTTCTATTGAATTGATTATTCTCTACTTTTCGTTTATAATAGTAACTACTTTAAATAATAATTTTATGGGGTGAAGCTAATGGAAGTTGTCTTTGTTATATTGCTTCTGTTTATTATATACCTTCTTGTTGATAATAACACTGTCTGGCTTACAAAGCATATCTTAACTTTTGATGAGCTGCCTGAGGAATTTAACGGGTTAAGAATTATTCAACTTGCTGATTTACACAAAAAAACCTTCGGAAAAAACAACAAGAATCTTATCAAAGCTGTAAAAAAACAGTCACCTGATTATATTTTGCTGTGTGGTGATATGGTAAATCGTGACTGCACTGATTTCACAAACATTGAAAACTTACTTAATAAGCTGTCCGAAATATGCCCTGTTTACTATTCGCTAGGAAACCATGAAATCGATATGCCGGCAAATATGAAAAGCAAACTATTTGCTACTGCAAAAAGTGCGGGTGTTACTCTACTTGATAACGGAGTATATACGATTACAAAAGATAAAAACGCTATACAAATTGCTGGTATTTCACTTTTTAGGGAAAACTATCGACGCAAGGACACTGGATACAAAAACTTAAGGACCTACGAACTATCCGATTTAGAAAGTGCCATTGGTTTGAAAAAAGAGTTTACAATTTTACTTGCGCATAATCCTTTTTTTGCTAAATCATATTCTAGATGGGGTGCTGATTTAATCCTGTCCGGTCATGTGCATGGCGGAATTATTCGCTTGCCACTCATCGGTGGATTGCTTTCCCCCGAAAGAAAATTTTTCCCAAAGTATTCTAAAGGAATATACACTGTTTCATCATCTTATATGTCAGTATCAAGAGGTCTAGGCAAGCTCAGAATATTCAACCCACCTGAAATTGTACTGATAGAATTAAATAAAAGTTAAGCATAATAAATTAAAAAAAATTTGTTTAATTATAAGGTTAATGGATATAATAATGCTTGAAAAGGAGGTATTATTATGTCTATTACAAATCAACAATATGACCAGATGGTTAAAAGCACTTCTCCACCTTCAAAAAGCTTCAAAAACATACCTATTGCTTTTTTAGTAGGAGGAGTTATTTGTACAATTGGTCAAGTGATTCTTAAAGTTTTTGAAAGATATAATTTTGATAAAGTATCTGCAAGCACTTGGGTTTCAATAATTCTCATTCTTACAAGCGCAGTTCTTACTGGCTTTGGCTTGTATGAAAAGCTAGCTAAACACGCTGGCGCTGGAACACTTGTCCCTATAACAGGCTTTGCAAACTCCGTTGTTTCACCTGCCCTTGAGTGTAAAACTGAAGGCTTCGTGCTTGGCGTTGGGGCAAAGATTTTCACCATTGCTGGACCTGTAATACTATACGGCGTTGCTGCATCTATCATCTACGGACTCATCTACTATCTGTTTTTATAAAAATCCTTGATAAAGCGGTCCAGACTATTACTGTACCGCTTTGATAATTT
>JAAYPV010000109.1 GCA_012519635.1 Clostridiales bacterium | reverse complement strand
GTTGCCTCATCAAGAATAAGTATCGGTGGATTTTTGAGAAACAGCCTTGCGATAGATATTCTTTGTTTTTGACCTCCTGACAGCTTGACTCCACGCTCACCCACATAGGTATCATATCCATTAGGCAGCTCTCTGATAAACTCATCAGCACCCGCAAGCCTCGCAGCCTCAACAACTTCCTCTCTCGTAGCGTCCAGTTTTCCATAGGAGATATTGTCGAAAACAGTTCCGCTGAACAGATACACATCCTGTTGGACAACACCAACATTCTTTCTAAGCGACTTAATAGTAATATCCTTTATATTGATTCCATCAATCCTTATCTCACCTTTTGTAATATCATAAAATCTTGGTATAAGACTACAAAGAGTTGTTTTTCCACCTCCCGATGGACCAACAATAGCAATGCTTTCGCCTTTTTTTACATCAATATTTATATCCGTCAAAACATTGTCCATACCGTCTTTATAAGAAAAGCTAATATCCTTAAATGTAATATCCCCTTTTACATCTTCAAGTTCCATTGCATTTTCTTTGTCATAAATATTAACAGGCACATCCATTATTTCATAAAACCTTTCTATACCTGTAATACCTTTTTGAAACTGTTCAGTATATTCAACGATTTTTCTTACAGATGCTAAAAGAGTGTTGATATACAGCAAGAACGCAATAAAATCAGCTGAATTTATCTTCCCTTTAATAATGAAAATTGCCCCTATCACCAGTACTGCAACATACATAACTCCATCAAAGAACCTTGTTCCAGCCTGAAATCTACCCATATATTTATAGGCTTCTCTTTTTATGTCAAGGAATTTCTGATTTCCCTCATTAAAGCGTTTTGTTTCAATATCCTCATTAGCAAAGGATTTAACAACCCGGATTCCAAGCAAATTATCCTCAAGCCTTGCATTAAGTTCACCAATCTGCACTCGTGATTTCTTGAATGCCTGTTTCATTTTCTTACGGAACAGAATTGCTGATATAAGCATCAGCGGCAGCAAAGTAAATATAATTAGCGTCAATCCCAAATGAATATTGCCTAAAATTACAAATGCTCCGATTATTTTAATTCCAGCAATAAAATATTCCTCAGGGCAGTGGTGGGAAAATTCTGTTACATCAAACAAGTCATTAGTAACCCTTGACATGATATCTCCGACCTTAGCATCATCATAATACGAAAATGATAGCTTTTGCAAATGTCCAAACAAATCCCTTCTCATGTCCGTTTCAATCCTTGCACCCATTACATGCCCTATATACGCCATATAATAGTTTACCACCGTATCCACAAGCCTTAAAAACAGATACATTGCGCCAATCCTTATTATAGTTGACATTACAAGCGTTGAGGTATCCGACAAAACCTGATTTGTTATGTATCTCACTATCAGCGGAAATGCCATCTCACAAACCGTTGATAGTCCGGCACAGAATAAATCTATAATAATTGCTAAAATATAAGGCTTGTAGTAATGTGAAAAACGCATAAACAACTTTAATCCTGATTCTCCAGTTCTGGTTTTCATTTACTCCTCCTTGTATAACCCATCCCACATGAATTTTTCCATATCTACTCTTCCATCTGCTGTAAACTCCACTCCCTCTGCCTCTAAAAGCTCTCTCTGCCTGTCCTTGCCGCCGAATGCGAATGAACCAGATGTTTCACCGAACCTGTTTACCACCCTATGACATGGTATCATTTCAGGGTCTGGGTTAGAATGTAATGCAAACCCCACAACCTGCGACAAACGCCTATTCCCCACATTAGCTGCAATTTGACCATATGTTGCTACCTTACCCTTAGGTATCTTCCTCACTTGCTCATATATTAACTGAAATGTGTTCTTTTCCATACTCTTCTCCCTAGTTCATATAATCGGTACTGTCAATCCTATCAATTTAAATTTTACTAAGACCTTATGCAAGCCAAATTATTAATGGCAATGTAGCTGTTGAAATCAGCGTTGTAACTGCAAATATTTCTGACGCATATTTTGAGTTTTTATCATAATACAGACAAAAAAGCGTGCACATTGTTGCAGTAGGTGCAGACATCGCTGTTATCACCGTCAACTTAACCGTTTCATCAACAGAAATAAGCCCGAATACCGCCAGTAACGCCAATGGTATAATCACTAGTTTCACCACAGTAATCCAGTATATTCTAATATCCCTGAATGCGCTAAAAATATTTGTTTCTGCTATCGTTGCACCAGCAACAAGCATTGCAAGGGGTGTGTTCATCATAGCTACATAGTCAAGAGATTGATATATTATATCAGGCAATGAAATCCTTGCGAGAAAAAGCACCATACCAATTGCTATTGCTATAATCGCAGGTGAAAGCACCGCCTTTTTCAGTGAGTTTAAATTCCTCACACCCGAAATTTGTATAACGCCATGTGTCCAGATTAACAGATTAAATATAGTTAAAAACGCTGTTAAATAGAAAACTCCCTCCGAGCCGAACAACGCATTTACAAGGGGTATACCCATAAAGCCACAATTTGAGTATATCGCTGAAAAACGCTCTATATCCGTTTCACGCCCCTCTTTACGCCTTATAAGTAAATTTGAAATCAATATAGCGATACCAAAGGAGATAATAGAAAGAACCAATGAGGCAACCAAACCTTTAAGCAGTCGTATTTCAAATTCCTTTTGATACGCAAGCAAAATAACAATTGGATTAACGACAGTAAGAACAAGTGATGACATGTTCTTTCTGCCCTCAGTTGTAATTATTTTTGTCCTAAAGCATATCATTCCGACGATGATAAGCAAAAGCATTATAATTTCCTGCTTAAAAATAACTGACATATTTACTCCTTAAAAATTGATAAAAAAGATACTACTGTTGGGAAAATATACACAGCAATAATTACTATGCCGAATAATACTGCTGTAATTGCATTTATAAACTCATACCTTGATAGACCTTCAATCCATACATAGACCTTGTTCCTAAATATTATTCCTAGCATAGCAATTGCTATTCCCGTAAATGTGATACATAAACCCACTACAAATCCCTGTGGGAAGAATTCAAGCCTTATTTCATTTCTTCCCTCATTCAGTTTAAGCGCCATGAAGCAGTCATTAACTTTAATAGCATCTGCTTTCCTTCCGTTTATGGTTATGTTAAAGCCCTTGTTATATGGTATTGAGAGATAGAGGTACTCACCCTCCCTAACATTACATTCAGTATAAAATTTTCGTCCCTCATGAACCATATCAACAGCCCTGACTTTTTGTATGCTTTCATTCAGCTTATCAAGGTCTATTCCAAATACTCCAAATGATTTAGCGTCTATCTTTTTAAGAACAGTAATATCAATAGCCACATTTTCATCAGTAAAGGTACCAAGCTTTAATATGCCGTTATTAAGCTGATTCGGGTAATATCCTTCAAGCATTACTCCATTTACATAAATTGCAACAGAATTATACTGCTCCTCCCAGATATTTGTGCTAAGATTATCAAACAAGTCAAAATACAATTCCTGAGTTCCCTCAACATACAGCCTATAAGATATTTCAGCAATGTTGCTTTTATCATTCTGTATTTCAATATGATGTCTGTTATCCGAATAGGAATAATTAACATTTATTATTCTCGATATTTCATATTCCTTTACTATATCACTGCTGCCCAAAAGCTTTTCTGCATAATCCTTTTGTATTGACACTCTGTCCGTAAATTTAAGCTCAGTCATTTCATCAGTATCAGTATCTGTAATAATCCCAACAGGCAAGTATAGATTATTTTTATAAATATTAAACAAATCATCTGTATAAACAAGGTCTGCATATTCTGATTTAAAGCTTTTTGAACCTACTGTATATTTATTAGCAAGCACTGCATCTGTAATTCTAGTACCGCCATTAGAGCAAACCTCCATCCAATATGATGAATAACCTAGCTTTTTAAGTGCAAAGATATAATCTCCGTCAGTCAATGAGGTATAATGTGCAAGGGTGTCATACCCCAAAGCCCCCATCATATTTGCATGAATATATTTCTTTTCAGTTTTCACACGATAATATCCGTCATCAGAAATCTTTCCATAAAGCTGCATTGTCTGATTGAAAAGCACATCATCATTTGATGCATTGACTATAAAAACGCTTGTATTTACAAATATCTCCGTAAGGCATATTGTAAACAGCAAAGCCAATGTAAATCCTTTTTTTATTAAACCCTTCTTGTAAAATATAATACAAATTGAAAATGCAGCAAAAGCAAATCCAAAAAAGGCTAAATGAAAATAAAACTGAGCATTACTTGTCCAAAGAGTGGATACATATGCTCTCATTTCTTCTTCAATATTCGTATAATTTAAAGCAGTAAAACATATATATGCACAAACAGCAATTACAGATAAGAAATAGAACACTTTCCTATTTTCAAATTTAATAGCTTTACTATCAGCTAGAGAATAACCTATAATTGTAAGTCCAACCAGTGTTATCATATAACCATAACGCAAGGGAAAGCATTGATAGTTCCCGGTATGCCACATTTTATTCACAGGCTCTATAACTACTGGAATCACCAATAAAATAAGCGTAATAATAAGCTGTCTTGTTCTTCTATTCAAAGATTGCTTTAAAAATAAAACTGGTACAATAACAAAAATAATCGAGGTGCAGATTACTACCTCCAGCTTATCAGGGATATACGAGAACATTCCACTTTGATTTATACTATTAACAATATTACGACCTCTGCCTGAATTTAGATACTGTAAAAACGCTGGTAGCCAGAAAACTGCCGTTACAAGCATAGCTACAAAGCTTGATATTGTAAATGTAACAGTTGCTCGTCTTTTTTCTTCCTTAAGACAAATTTTAATATACAAATATACCTCAATAATCAGAAATATTACAACCATATAGGATAAATAGAAATTAACTGCTACAAATGCACTTAACACGATTATATACATCATCGGCTTATTATCCCTCAACGCCCGCTTTAATCCAAGCATAAGCAGTGGGAATAAGTACATCACATCAAACCACACAAGATTCTGATAATACATTAAGCCAAAACCACAAAAGGCATACATAAGACTTAAAATAATATTGAAGCCTGCTTCAAGATTTTTAACTTCTGATTTTAAATATATGCTTGCTGTTAATGCACAAACAGCCATTTTTAACACTACAAGTATATTCATAAAATTCATCATATCCGACTTATCTATGAATGCCACAAGCAACGAAAATGGACTTGAGATAAAAAAAAGGAAGACTCCCCAAAAGTTCATTCCTCCAGCATTAACAGTACTATAAAGTATGCTTGACCTTCCCTCCAACACATCCTTAAACTGCATTAGGATAGGTATCACCTGCTGCTCCATATCACACCATGCAATAGTCTTTGTACCAAATGGATAAATACCCTTGAAGGCATAAAAAATCACCATCAATATTACTACAATGATTGGTGAAAATATAATACTTAATTTATTAATCCTACTTTTCATAATGCCTCCCTTAACAGTCAATCTTTGTTTTAATTATAGCTTATTTCTATAAAAAAATCAAGCAAAATACTAACAGCTTTTTAACAATATGTTTTCACATTATTAAAAAATTAATATGTAATATGATTTTAACATAAATAAATATGGTAATATCAAGAAGTGCATTCTTTATTTTTGTAAAATACGACAATTCATTGTCTAATTTTATATATTATTATGTAAACACTTGATTTTTTATACATAATGTGATAAAATTATTAAAAAGGAGTTGATGAAATGGCTATTATAGATGTAATTAAATTTGATGGCCTTAAATCTCGAGACTGGATAATTTATAAGCATCCTAAGAATAATTTTGTTGCGGGAAGCCAGCTGATAGTCGGCGAAGGCCAGGCTGCTATTTTTGTAAAAGGTGGTCAGGTTTGTGATTTGTTTAATGCTGGTACATATACACTTGATTCCAGAAACCTTCCCATTTTACAAAGCATAACTAACATTCCATTCGGCGGAAAAACTCCTTTTACGGCTGAGATTTTTTTCTTAAATACCGTTTCAAAATTAAATATTCTATGGGGAACAAGCACACCAATTCAAGTAATAGACCCTAAATATTTTATAAAGCTAAGAATTCGTGCTTTTGGACAGTTGGGACTAAAATTATCTGATTATACACTCTTCTTAAGAGAATTAATTGGTGTTGTAAGCCCAAATGAAATTATTAAGTACGAAAAAATCATGGAGTTCTTTAAGGGACTTCTTATTCAGAAAATTAAAACCATAATTGCTGATATAATTATAAATCAGAAAATATCCGCATTGGAGATTACTCCAAAGCTTGAGGAAATTTCAAGCCTTGCAAAAGAAAAAATCACTCCTGAATTTAATAAATTCGGTTTGTCAATCGTCAACTTTTTCATTACATCAATTAATTTCCCCGATGATGACTTTAACCAGATTAATGAAATCCTTAAGGATAAGGCTCAATTTGAAATTATGGGTGATAACAGATATGTTACTAAGCGTTCATTCGATGTCTATGATAAGGCAGCTTCAAACGAAACAGGTATTGCAGGTGCTTTAACTGCTGGTGGCATTGGATTAGGTGTAGGCGCTTCTATGTTGGGTGCAAACATGAATAATCCTATCAATCCTAATGCAATACTTAATGAAACTAAAATACTATGCCCAAACTGTAATGAGGAAAATCCAACCAATGCAAAATTCTGTATTGGTTGTGGGGAAACGCTTGAAAAGCCAAAGAAAAGTTGCCCTTCATGCAATGCTGTAATTACGGGCAATGCTAAATTTTGCCCTGAATGTGGTGCATCATTTTCAGAAAAAACCTGTGATTGCGGGGCAAAGCTCCCAGCAAACGCCAAGTTCTGTATCGAATGCGGAAAGAAGGTGGATTAATTGAGTAATCAGAAATCATCAAGTTCTTTTACAATCGGCTCACTAATAGGACTTATTCTATGCTGCTTTTTCTCAACAATAATAGTCTATGTGCTGGTTGCTATGGATTTTACCGATTATCCTGCGGGTGCCTCAGTTATTACGTTTGTGATATTTAATCTTGTTTCTATAACTGCTGTTGTCACCTTTGGAAAAGCAATTCAAAGGGTTATTACTACAGCATCATATATCCAAATCGTATTTATTACTGCACTTTATACATTGTTTCAATTTATCCATATGTTCATTTTCTATAGCACAGACAATGTCGTTGGATATAATATTTATCATATGTGCGTATTGTTCTTCTATCTGTTAATCATTTCTCCAATTGCTTTAACAGGTGCTAAAAAAGAAAAATAAAATAATAAGTTAAGGTGGTTTAAAAAATGGCAGAGAATTCATGTCCTCAATGCGGTGCTCCTAATCCAATCGATGCCGCAGAATGTAAATATTGTGGTGAAGCCCTCGCAAAAGTGAGTGTTCCCCAACAATCATATAATAATCAACAGGCCCCCAACAATCAGCAGCCTTATAATAATCCACAATTCAACAACAATTTCCCTCCAAATCCCGGCTATCAGGCACCACCTCCTGCCTATGTAAATAATGTATATATGAATAATGGAATTAATCCATCATGGCCAATCAAGAGTAAGATAACTGCTGGAGTTCTTGCTATTCTTTTAGGAACCTTTGGTATTCATAAGTTTTATTTAGGCAAAACTGGTACAGGGATTTTATACCTGCTCCTCTCATGGACAGGAATTACATCTATCCTCGGTGTAATTGAAGGAATAATTTATCTAACATCAAGTGACCATAACTTCTGTGTAAAAAATCAAGTAAGGCTTCAATAAACAGTATACAAAAAGGTGTAGCAAAAGCTACGCCTTTTTTTAAATATAAATAGACAAATCCAGAGGCTTTTCCCTCTGGATTTGATTTGTCCTAATCCACCTTTATATTGATTTCTCCTATACCGTTATTTATTTCAAAGGTTTTTTCAATATTGTTTTTTGATTTCTTCTTATTTTCAACATTAACCTTTCCTACTCCATTTTTTATATTAAAGTCAAAATCAATCTTGCCAGTTGTAATATTTAAATTCGTTTCACCAATACCAGAATCAAGCTGACTATCATCTGTCACTCTACCTTCAAAATTAGTTTCTCCAACACCTGTCTTTAGGTTCAGCTTTCCTATCTCCATATCGTTAAAATTAAATTCTCCAACACCCAATGATATTTTGGAGGAATCGGCACTTACTCCCTTAACATTAAGTACACCTACATCCATACTCAAATTAAACTCATCATAGGTTTCGTCAGGCAAATATATGGTTAGTTCCAAGTCATCAAAAGTCTTATTTACGATACCTCCGAAAAGCTTTTTGTTCTTTAGGGAATAGGTTATATTCAACTCATCATCAGTGTAATCATAATAAAACACATCCTTAACAAGGTTTCCCTCAAGCCTTATGCTATCCCCTCTTTTTATGTTTAGCTCTCCAACCGAAAATTCAATATTAACCTTATTTAGTTCATCAAATTCAATTTCCTCATTAATATCAACAGTGTCCCAGCCAATTACATCTAGCTTTTTAAAGCCACCCATACTTCCACCAGCAGCTATTAAAATTACTCCAGCAACAATCAGACCTATTCCAACAATGGCTCTTACAAGTACTTTCATTATGCTTCACCCCTCTTCACTTTGCCTAAAATCATATTATATAGTGATTTAGAGCCCTTAATAGTAAGCTTTCCAAGCCATATGAAAAAGTTTAAAATTGGAGTAAATACAAGGGTTGTTATACCCATAGAAACCAGGCTAACACCAATTAAAATCAATCCCACTGATGGGGTAACGAACAAATAAATCAGACCTGCTATCAAAAACACAACACCCATAACTCCCAATGTTACAACAGTAATTGCTGCAGAAAATATCAGGAAAAGTATTACTCCCAAAACAGCACCTACAACACTTATCCAGACTGGAGCAGTAACAACAAGTATAGCTATTACTATAATCAAAGCTGTATAGTCCTTTTGCTGTGGCTTTTGCGTATTCCCCTGTGAGTTTGTAGCTTTCGTACCTCCATAGGTTCTACTCCTATGTCCATTTCCTGTTTTTGAGCCCTCAGTATAACTCTGTTTTAAAACAAGACCTCTCTCTTCATTTATAGCACTATCATTCATTATCGTCTCTGCGAGCTTTTGAGGGGGCCCCAGTTCCTTTATAACATCCTGTTCATGCTCAACACCGGCATCCTCAAAAAATTCCTCATAATATAGTAACGCTTCGTCTCTTTCTTCTTTTGAAAGACTCATCAAGCAGTTAGATAGTTCCTCTAGATATTCCCTTCTATCCATTGTTTACCACCCCATTTATCAGTATTTTCTCTATTTTTCTCTTATACTCAAACCAATCTCTCCTGTAATTCTCAAGGAGTTCATTCCCCTTACTCGTTACCCTATAATATCGCCTGTTTCGACCCATATACTCCTTATCATAGGTTTCAAGGCATTCGTCCTTTTGCAACCGCCTTAGAACTGGATACAGTGTTGACTCAGATATGTCTATTGCATCTCTTATATCCTGTGTTATTTTATATCCATATGTTTCCTCACGCTGTACAATCGACAAAACCATTGCATCAAGCAATTTTGAACTTATTGAAAATGACATTATCTCACCAGCCCTTCTATACTATACAGCCACATATACTAAATTTATAAGTATATTATATGTAATATAATATTAGTTGTCAATACAATATTATACTTTTGTATATTTGCACAAAAAACCATCTTAAATTTAATACTGCATACCTGCAATTTTTACATATGGATTAACCCAATGCTAATTTAAGATGGTTTTTCTATTAATATCTAATATCTGATTATATTCACACCATAAGGGAAGGAGTTGTCAGATGTTTTGTTTGCGTCATAGAAATATGTGCATGATTCGGACATATAAACCGTAGTTAGCCCACTACCCGAAAATGCTCGCTTACCTATAGTTGCAACTTGTGGCGGAAAATACACCTCTTTTAAACTCCAACACGATTCAAATACAGCATCGTTTATGCTGGTAATAGTGTTGTTAAGTGTTAACTTTTTAATTTCAGTGCAAGCAGAAAAAGCGTAATCACCAATACTTTCAACACTATCTGGAATTACAACCTCTGTTATGTTGTTGCAATGTTCAAATGCACAAATAGCTATTTGCTTTAGCTTATCGGGCAAAATAAGATTTTTTATATTGTAACAATGACTAAATACCCAACCGCTAATTTTTTCAATATTTTCGCCAAGTATTAATACAGTGTTACCAATTGCAGAATTGCTACCCGCACTATAAAAAGCACTTTCACCGATTTCCTTTACGCTGTTGCCAATTGAAATATACTCAAGGTAATAACAGTTCTGAAAAGCACTAGCTCCGATGGTTTGAACACCATTCCCGATAGTGACTCTTTTTATTTTATTAATAGCGCCAGCTTGAGAGTAAAAGGCATAATTGGAAATAGTCCGAACGCTGTCGGGTATTACCAACTCAAGTATATTTCCTATCCCGGTTATAGGGGAATAGGATTGCCCACTACCAATAATAGTTACAGGACATCCCTCAATAGTGCTAGGCATTGTGATATTTGTTCCACTACCCTTATATCCTAATATCCTAATCTCATCATTATCAATTTCATATATCCAATCATCAGGACTCAGCCCCGCCCTTTCCCACACCTTTTCACCTTTTGCATAAATTCTGTTCACCAGCTTTGAACCAAGCATTATATTTTTAGCATCATTTAACTTCATTTTAATCACCAGCAATCACATAAAGTTTTGTTTCGTCAATCGACGAAAGAGCGTCATATTCAGCCTGCGTTAGGATAATATAGGGATATCCCAAGTCAGCTATTTGTTGATTCACAAAATTATGTATATTAGTTATACCCTCATTCACAGTAAGCTGCAAACTGTTAACAGCCTGTTCAATTAAATCAATATCAGGCAGACCGCTGCCCTTACCACTACTCCTCACCTCAATTGCCGGCATAGAGTACTTTATAACCAAAGTCTCATTTTCAAGCATTTTTATAACTCCACGGATTTCCAACTTTAGAATACCAGCAGTTGCTGTAAAATCCCTGCTAACTGTCCATTTAAGTATTACCTTATCATCATAAATTGATTTTTCCAGAACCTGTTCAATCTGATTACCCTTGCTATTAACCCCCTTGATTATAAAAGTACAGTCCTCAACACTGACATCATCACTATAGTACCTGTCCACCACAAAATCTATATTATCAGCATTATGCTCGCCCTCAATTAGAAGATAATATATCGGCGAAGTATCTATCGTCTTATTTTTAGCTATCAGTTGCATAAAATCACTCCTTATTTTTATTTCCCCTCACTAATAACTTAAAAAAAGAAAAATGTGTACATTCATGTACACATTAAAGTAAAATTCTAACCTTTTTAAACTGTCTGGGGCTACCCCATAACTCCATTATTCTTTTTTTAAAATTTCCATAACTAAACTGCCAGCAACAGCTTAACTCTTACTATATATACAACCACAATAATTCTGCCTATATAAATTATACTGTTTTGAAAGTTCTATCGACCTCTTATAACCATTCCTTTTCTTAAAATCCGATTGCAAATATTCTACCCCATACTTTTCCGAAATCCCCTGCCCTATTGCATTTATAAGCTGAGAATTTTTATGTGGGCTGACTGTAAGCGTTGTTGTGAAATAATCCACCCCAAGCTCCCGTGAAAAAACAGCAGCCTCATTAAGCCTTAACCTGAAGCATTTCTCACATCTTGCCCCACCCTCAGGCTCATCCTCCAAGCCTTTTACAGCCTCAAGAAAATCATTTACATCATATTCCCCCTCAACAACCTTTACGCTGTTTTTAGTTTTCAGCCTTGAAACCAGCTTTTTTTGCTCATTAAGCCTAAGGTTATACTCATCAAAGGGCATGATATTCGGATTATAAAACAGTATAATAATATTGAAATACTCAGACAAATACTCCAAAACATAGCTACTGCAAGGAGCACAACAGCTATGTAAAAGCAATATAGGAACATTATGCTGACTGGATATTTCTTTAAGCTTTTTATCTAAAACAACCTGATAATTTATCTTTTCCATCATAAACAAGGCAGGAGTAAGGCTATTTTATCAAGCCCTACTCCATATCTCCTTTACTTATTTTTTATATACACATTATAGTATTCCATTATTCCATCACCAATTGCTTCTGCAAGAGCATCTGTGTTATCCACAATCCACTGTGCATGCTCCTTAATATCATGAAACTCGACCTCGACAAGGCAAGATGCCATTTCTGTATTTTGTATTTCATAAAGCTCGGTATCATGAACATTAATAAGCCCTCTGTCATCAGTAGGAGTCGCTGCTGCCACTCTGTTATAAACAAAGCTTGCAAGCTGTTTGCTACCTGCTATCCTAGAATTGTAAAAGCACTCAGTGCCCTCACCCAAGCCATCTCCGGCATTGGAATGTATAGAAACATATATACCCACACCTAAATCATTGGCTAAATCAACCTTTTCTACAAGTGAAAGGTCCTCACCAGCCATATATACCTTTAAGCCTTTATCAATAAGATAAGCCCTAACCTTTTCTGCGACACAACGCATTTGTTCTGCCTCAGTGGTATCAACACCAGTGTATTCGTTATCCCATTGATTTGAAGGGCTTAGGTAAACAGCCTTATAGTTATCCGCTCTTGGAGCTAGATTAATCGCATGCGTTTTAGGTTCATTAGTATCGTTTGCCTCTTCTCCATCTCCGACTTTAGCGCCCTTAATTGCACCCACCAATAGTGAGATAGCAACAATAACTAAAGTAAATGCAACTAAAACCAAAGCAATCCTGTCATACCTTAATCTGAAGGCAACCGATCTTTTCTTGCATCTTATGTGTTTAATTTTATTTTCGTATATAACTTCCTGTTCTTTTAATTTATGTTGCATTTTTCTCTCCTGTTTCTATCACATATGTCTATCTACTATTCATTTATAGGACTCAATTCCACCCAAAACAAATTGTTTCAGCAGCTTCAAATCATCCGAATCAATGATACCATCGACATTAACATCGGCATTTATTTTGCCCTGTTTTGTTATATATTTATCTATTTCCTTCTCGTTAAGAATACCGCACTTAAGAGCAACAATATCAAGACTATCAACATAGCCATCGCAATTAACATCGCCCAAATCGGTACCGTCGCCTTTTCCAATTCCGTTCTTTCTGTTGTAGTTAATACTGGGATTTTTTCCTTCTACTTCAGTGGTTTTCTCCACTTCATCAACTAAATCTCCATAAACAATGCCTCGACCATTTGTTGCAACAAATACTCTTCCATAAACCCTCAAGTCACCGGTTATAGCATAGTTTATTGAGCCATACTGATGTTTATCATCATTAATTCTAATCCAGGATTTACCCATATCATCTGAACGATAAACAGCATTTACACCCTCTATTTCGCAAACAGCATATACTGCAAGATAATCAGCACCGTCCTTAGCCTTACCAAAGCCTACAACATCTGACCTCTTTATGCCATTAATCTTTGTATATGAATCTCCGCCATCAGTTGTATACCACAAGCCAGTATAACTTCCAGGAATCCAAACATGACCTTCCTTGCCAGGTACAGCCTTAATCTTTGCTGTTTCAGGACCATCCTCTATTTTTTCCTTAGCAGTGAATGTAAGTCCACCGTCGGTACTTACATAGAAAGTTCCCTCAGCATATGCATAGAATACATCTGGATTTACTCTATCTGAGCAAACATACGCATTCCTTGGAAGTGAGTCTACAACATTCCAGCCACCATCTACATAGCATACTACTCTATAATTATTAGGAGCCCATACAAAGCTATTACCATCAGCAGAAACAGCAACTACACCACCCTCAGCGATTTCCTCATCATCAACTGGAGGAACTATGTAGCTAATATTAGGAGCAACAGGCGACCATGTTTCCCCGCCATCAGAGGAAGACGCCACAGAAAACTTAATGTCCTCATAGCGTTCCTTTTCGATTACTCCTACTCTTACCATATAATTCGGATTAAGCTCAGCGTAATCCATGCCTGTTGTATTAGTAAATACGGGACCTGTCATCATGCAATCAGGACCAACTGTAACATCCTTATGCACAAATCCACAAATATCACCTACACCACTAATAAGCTCCACACCATCAATTGGTGGACACATCAGGCTTAATACAGCAGTTTCCTCAATACCCATACCTTTTACACGAATATGAATATACTCCCCCTTATCCCAATCTGTAAGGTTATCGCAGCCATAAATTGTTGCACCTGTACCATACAGCATTTCATCTGAATTAAAGGGATTTATCTCAAGATCACCTATCATCCAGCCAATTTTTGGGGTTGGATTTTCAGCGTCACTACCTGTAACCAGACCACCATCTACTGAATTTAGTTCCTTACCCCATGAAAGCCATGGTGCATCGGATATATCCATTGTATATTTTAATCTTCTTGTAGGCCATCCATCCCATTGCCAGATACGATCCCAGGTTTCTCCGCCGTCTGTTGAACGAAAGAGAATATTATCAGGCCACCATGATTGTAATGATGCCGCAACGATAACATCAGGGTTCTGTGCATCTACAGCGATACCGCCAAAACCATAGTACAAATCATATTCAGGCTGACCACTCCAGTCAAAGCCTGATGGAGGAGTTATATCTGTCCACTCACCAGTATTTGTATTATACTTATAGATTGCTCCATCTTCCATTTGGTAAGGGCCACCTCTGTCGCCATATGTTATATAAAGCACACCATTTGAAGCAAGTATACCATGATGAGGAATACCTATATCAAGAGCATCACTATTATGTCTTGTAAAGGTTTTAGCGGTTGGCTGTCCCTCTAAAGGTGCCCATGTTTTCCCTCCATCTGAGCTTTTATAGATAGGGTTGTCCTTATCAGCAACACCCACATAAATATCCTGTGTAGGCTTTCCAAATTCTGATTTCGCTGCATCAAAAGTCACCCATGTAAGCCCTAAATTATCAGAAGAATACTCATATGCTGGGTCCTCAATATAGTTTCCTACATTAGTAAAACTCTCTACTCTGTTCCATGTTCTGCCATAGTCTTCACTTTTCCACAAGCCATTTCCACTTCTTGCAGCAAAATAAATAATATTATTGCAGTTCGGGTCTATTGCAAGTCTTTCACCAACTGAACGACCAGGCATATTTCCACCGAATTTAAATGGCAATTCCACACGCTCCCATGTATCGCCATAGTCCTCTGAACAAAGAATATAGCCATTCATATTAGTCCAGCTATTTGTATATGTACCAGCAGCAACATAAACCCTATTTGGTTCAACTGGGTCTGTTGCAATGCTTTCCCCTCCCAAAAGGTTCCATTCATCAGGAGAAACCCAGTCGGTAAGAGGAATCCATTCCTCAGTCTCCTTATCTCTGCGGTAAACACCACCCATATCTGTACGGCAGTAAACAAGCCCCTCTTCAGTAGGATTAAAAATAATTCCAGGAATAAATCCACCGCCACCGCCTATCTTTACATTCTTCCATGAGTAGCTTTCACTTTGAGTCAAAGCAGTAACCTTTAAATCAGCGTATTGCACTATATTGCTTGCTACTGTTGTAAACGCAATTAACATTGAAAGCGCAACGCCCTTCACAATCTTTTTAAATCTATTTTTGCCCATAAAAAACATCAGCCTTTACTTTTATTTTTTACTCAATTATAAATGAAAAAAAAACAAAAGTAAAGGCTTTACACAAATTTTAATCATATCACATAATTAAAAAAAAGATTTTTATACATTATTAACAAATGCAGATAAAAAGCAGTATTAAGCTATCTTGCTATCCTTTTCTTTATGCCATCATAAATTTCAAGTATCTTAAACCTGACCTTATATCGTTCGGGGTGCTCCATAATCTCATACTCTTCCTTGCTGAAAAAATCCTCACTGTTTTTCGCTGTAATTATGGTTTCAGACTCATCGGCGTCATCAATATCTTTTTTTACCGTTGTAGCAGGTATGCACAAAGGCGGATACATAACGCACCACCAATTTTTACCTTCCGCATCACCAATAGTAATCCTCAACGCATCATAATTTCCAGCAGGCATTGTAAGCCCATCATACTCACGAGCTGTGAAATCCATATTCACGAACTCACACTCAACATTATAGGAAAATCCGTTTTCCCTAATCACTTCATAAGCAATTTCCTTAATTCTGTCCAGTTTTTTCTTAAGACTATTTTCAACCTCATCAATGCTGAATCCCTCACCAAAAAACTCTGAGGAATACTCTAGAATCCTGTCCCTGACCTTCAGCTTCAGCTGCTGGTCCTCATCACTATCAGAATTTGCAAGTATATGAAGTCTAAGTACACCGTTTTGCAAGCTCTCATAGCTTTTTTCAAAGCTTGTAAAATTGGAAACTACAATCGCAATAACCAAGCCTATAAGTAATGCAAAATCTAACTTTCTCATTTTATCACCTCATGAGTGAATATTGACTGATTTTTCAGTTTTATTCACTTTAAGAGAAAGTTTTTATCTATGTATTGCAATATCTAGCTTATTTCAACATTACAAGCCTTATCAAGTATCCCTATAAAGCTCTTGCCAGCGTTAACATTTATTTCAACACCATTTAAGTCTGTAATCCTTATCGGTTCGTCCTCACCGTCCTTATACCATTTAATCTGTTGTGCAGCACCATTAGAGATATAATACCCATCTCCTCCATTTAACTCAACATCAACCAGCGCTCCAACACCTCTTAAAGAAATATTGGTATATAATGCAAAGACATTTGTAAATTCTATCTGATTGCCCGTAGCTGAATCTATATGAGCATTTCCTGAATGATATTTCTTATAGGTCTTATTTGCGCTATCATACTCAAAGGTTGAATAATAAGATGCTGAAAAAGGTAGATTAGCACTCATACATACTACACCCTGAGGTGCAACAGGTTTATCCTCTGGATTAAATTTAAACATAGGTGATGAATTTTTTTCAAGCAAATTGGTTCTATATCCAAAGCTTTCAATTACCTCAGCCAAAGCCTCACCCTTTAAATAGCCAGTATGCTCAGACGAAAAGGTTTTTGCTCTTTCCTCATCTCTAAAAAACAATGTTCCATTTGCTCCACCCGCACCATCAAGGTTGTCTATTTTAAGTCTTTTCAATGTTTCATCTGCAATAGTGGTATCTCTACCCCAGTGACAGTAAATTGCGTCCATGCCATAGGATATTATCGGATAATAGTATCTGCAGCTTCTGATAGAACAGACATCGGGAACATTTGTATAATCAGCATACACAGCCATCAAACGTGTAATTCCGCCCTCAACAGGAATTTCGTAAATCACATCTGCCTGCTCTATGCCATACTGAGGAAGCGAATCCTTAATATTATTCACCATAATCGCAACTGGTCTTTTACCAACTGCATTTTCATTATATCCACTTAATCCTGTAAGCGGATTTTTAAATTCTGAAACATATTTAGTTTCAGCCGTAGTTGCTTCAGTAGTAATATTTGTTCCTGATATAGTTGTTGCCTGAGTTTCCTCTTCAACAGAGCTTTGTTTTATCTGATTGCATGAAACAAATGTCAATAAAATGAAACTCATTATAAATAAGAATATTTTTTTCATAACCTTCTCCATTCATTGCTTTTACCTTAATTTTTAACAGCACAAATCAAGTTTCATATGTTGTCAGTATCCTCTTTGCAACCTCCATTTTAGTCTGTCTGGTATCCATTGCCTGTTTTTCTATATATCTATGTGCCTGCGGTTCGGTCATGTTCAGATACTGCATCAGAACACGCTTTGCCCTGTTGACAAGCCTTATCTCCTCTGATTTTGTCTGCAGCCTACTATTACCTCTTCTGAGTCCTAACATTCGCTGTCTTGTAGCTGTAACAAGCGTTACAGATTGTATAAAATCCGGCTTGTTCAGTGGCTTTATTACTACACAAACACCGTAATACCCAACCTTTTCGGTAATATCTTCAGCAATATCAGCTTTACAAACAAGGATAATTCCAGCATTACTTGCCTCAGACGCCATTATTGATAATTCATGTCCGAACTCATCGCCAAGCGGTGTATTCACTACAATCAAATCATAATTATTATCCTTTATAAGCCTCCTTGCACTACTTCCTCTTTCAGTACAAAGAACTGTCTTATAACCGCTTTCTTTAAGTAGTTGAGTTATTATTTTACTTTCCTTTTCCGAGCCGGAAACCAGAAGTACATTATCCATCTGCTATCACAACCATTTCAAAATTTATCAATAAAGCTATTCTGCTTTTTATACATATCTGAAGTATATTTCCTCCTCAAAGGCATCCTTGTCCTCAGCCAGGTTGTATTTTTCCAGAACATCTTCATAATAATTAAAAATAATTTTAAGCAAATCCTCATGTATAGAGCTTCTGACAAACTCACTTTCCTTTGCAAGCCTGTATGCCTCCTCAAGACTTTCAGGCAACTTTTCAAATTTATCATAGGATTGTCCCAAAAGGCTGTTATTCAAGTTCATCTTCTGTTCAATCCCCTCAAATCCAGCCTTAAGCAATAGCTTGAATACAATGTATGGATTGCACGCTGAATCTGCCGAACGAATTTCTATCCTTGCATTATCACAGCTTGCATAAGGTATTCTTATACAGCTTGAGCGCTCGTCATGTGAATAATTGATATATTTAGGGGCAAGACCCATTCCGAATCTTTTATATGAGTTTGTTGTTGAATTAAGAAAACAAGTAATTTCTTTAAGCCTGTTCAGAACTCCGGCTAAAAACCACCTGCCCTCATCATTCATATCCCCATTATCATAACTAAAAATGCTTTTTCCGTCCTTTTCAATAAACATACTTATATGCATTCCACTTCCGTAATTATCATTCAAAGGCTTTGGCATGAATGAGGCATAAAGCCCATTCTGTGCAGCAACTGTTTTCACAACCGATTTAAAATGAACCATATTATCAGCAGCAGTTAAAACCTCACTGCTTCTGAAATCAATCTCATTTTGCCCGCATCCATATTTATGGCGTGAGCTTTGTGGTTTAAATCCCATCTCATCAAACATAAGGCATATCTCACGCCTTACATTCTCACATTTGTCTAGCGGTGCAACATCAAGGTAGCCAGCATAATCATGTGGCTTTTTAGTAGGCTCTCCGTTTTCGTCAGTATCAAATAGATAGAACTCACACTCAGTACTTATTCTACAATTATACCCTAACTCTCTTATCTTTTTTAATTCAAGATACAAGCCCTCTCTAGCATCGCCTTTATAATCAGAACCATCTGGTTTCTTAATATAGCAAAAGAATCTTACAACGCGTCCTGTTTTGGGTCGCCAAGGAAGTACGGAAAGAGTCGAGGCATCGGGAAACAATAGTAAATCAGCATGTTTTCCGTCTAAAACAACTCCGTCAAATGACACACCATTTTCAAACGCCTTAGCAAGACCATTCGGCATAATAGAAATATTTTTTAGATTGCCCAGTATATCTGAAAATGTCAAGCGTATAAATTTGACATCATTTTCTTCAACGAATTTTATTACATCCTTAGGCGAAAAAAACATACCTACTCCTCCAAATTATATTTAAACGACTCAAATTTTCATAATTAAACTAGGGTAGGAAAAACCTACCCTAACATTATACTACATTATATTGTATGTGTAAAGACTTTTATTATGCTTTTACACAGGTGCCACAGTGGCTTTGCCTGCTTTATCACATGTACAAATTCACAACAATTTAGTCAACAGACACTTAATCCTCCTACATTTCAATCCTTGGACATTTCTGACTTTGTAAGTGACCCTACATATTGGGCACGGTATTTTCTCGGTGTAATTCCCATGTACTTCTTAAAAGCTTTAATGAAGTGGCTATGCGTACTGAACGCAAGATAATAACCTATCTCTGTTGCTGAATAATCCGAATAATGCAACATATTTGCAGCTGTTTCGATTTTCTTTTTTACAATATACTCACTTGGAGTAATGCCCATCTGCTCCTTAAATAATCGCCGAAAATGTGTTGGGGTTACCCCAGCATATTTTGCTAATTCCTGAACCTCAATTTTACGGTGTAGATTTTCATAGATATAGTCAATAGCCTTTCTTATTATTTCTGTAGGCTGTTTCCCAGAACCCAGCATACGCATTCTGTCTGCAAAATCAAAAACCATCGATTCATGGAGAGCTGAAACCTGCTGTATAGATGTGCATTTATCCGTTTCCTTTATGTATAAATCACTCAGGCTATATGCCATCTCATACTCCATTCCTCCCCCAATACAGAAACGTGCAATAATTGCAACTGTAATAATCATGTGATACTTGATATTGCGTAAATCATCATCTGACAGCCTGCCATAACCGCTACTTCCCAACGGTGTCATAATATCTCGAAGTTTTTTTATATTACCTTGTTGCACGCATTTGTAAAACTCCATCTCCCTTTCAGGTGATGCATGAGTTTTAGTATTTTCACGCTGGATAAATGTTTCGTGCATAAGCATTTTTTCGATGCTTTTCATAATAATTTTACAACCTTTCTTTTGTAATTTTTTAAAAAATTCAAATCTTTAACAACAAGTTCTTTTTGCAATATAAATGTTCGATTTATGATATAAAACCTATGATATTTCTGACATTATTAATATATTAAGGGGAATCCACTGGAATATTTCAGAAAAAATTTTTTAAGGGGGATTAAAATGAAAATCAAAAAGCTTGGTGTAATTGGTGCTGCATTTATAATGCTGGCAAGTGCCTTTACTGTTGATGCAGTAGCTGGTAAAACAATTACACAAAACGAAATCGGTAGTATCGGAAACTACGATTATGAGTTCTGGACTGATGTACAGCCCGGAGCAAGCGGCAACAAGGCTGCAATGACATTAAAAGGAGTGGGTGGTGCATTTACTGCCGAATACGATACCACTGGCAACAAAAACACTCTTATGCGTGTAGGAAAGAAATTTGGCGGTGCTACTTCCACTGGTCAGACTCATAGTCAGATAGGCAATATCGTGCTTGAGTACGAGGTTGACTACAATCCTGAAATGCCAGGTGCGTCATATATGTGCGTATATGGCTGGACAAGAGCGGATAATGGTGCACCTCTTGTTGAGTACTACATTGTTGAAAGCTGGGGCGAATGGGTGCCAAGCACAGGCTTTAAAGGCAGTGTTATGATTGGCGGAGAGCAGTATAATATATATGAAAGCGACCGTATAAATCAGCCATCTATAATCGGAAACACAACCTTTAAGCAGTATTGGAGTATTCGCGCAAACAAAAAAGGAAATGGACTTATTAAAAACACTATCCCAGTAAGTGAGCATTTCAAGGCATGGGAATCACTTGGAATGAAATTAGGCTCATTATATGAAGTTACTCTCTGTATCGAAGGCTATAACAGCAGGGGTACTGCAGATATTATTAAAAACGAAATTACAATTGGCGGCGAGTATGTACCTATTGAACCAGAAGAACCTGAAATTCCAGAGGATGGAATCTACTACAGAAACACCTTTGAATCAAGTGTTGAGGGCTGGGCATCAAGGGGAAGCAGCAGTGTAGCAGTTTCTAAAGGCAATGGCTTAAACAACTCAAGCGGCCTTGCAGTTACAGGACGAACTGATACATGGAATGGAACAGGAAAAACTCTCTCAACTGCAACCTTTGTTCCAGGAAACAAATACAGCCTTAGCACATGGGCTATGCATAAAGGAACTGCAACAGAGGAGTTTAAGCTAACTCTTCAATGTGATGTTGGAGGAACAACAGAATATATCACTGTTGCTGAGGCTACTGCAGCTCCTGGAGAATGGGTTCTCCTTGAAAATAAAAACTTCACAATCCCAGCAGGTGCAAGTAACCTTCTTCTATATGTAGAGGCTCCTGACAACGCTACCCTTTCATTCTTTATAGATGAGGCATTTGCAGCAGTTGCAGGAACTCCTAACCCAGCATCAAAAGATGTTCCAAATCCACCTCCAGAATCCTTAAAGGGTGATGTAAATGGCGATAAAAAAGTTGATATGACCGATGTAAAGATGTTAAAAAGCTATCTTCTTGGAGCAACAAAAAAATTAACAGATGTTGATGCGGCAGACCTTGACGGTAATAAGAAAATTACTGTTGCTGACCTTGCACTACTAAAAAATCAGATTATTAAGCCAGAAGTTATTCCACCAGTTACTGAGCCTCCAGTCACAGAACCTCCAGTTACAGAGCCACCTGTAACTGAACAACATACAATGTATGTGGACTTTAAACAGGGTGTTACAAACTCATATTTCGAGAAGGCTGACGGCTGGTCAAACGGCTCCTGCTTTGATTGCGTATGGCGTGCTGACAATGTATTCTGGGCTGATAATGCACTTAATCTTAAAATCGATAAGGATTCCTCACCAGAATACAGATATTCGGGTGCTGAATACAGGTCAAAGGACTATTATCACTATGGTTATTACGAAACATCTATGAAGGCTATTAAAAATGATGGAGTAGTAAGCTCCTTCTTTACCTATACAGGACCATATGATGGTGATCCTTGGGACGAAATTGACATTGAGATTCTTGGTAAGGATACAACAAAGGTACAGTTCAACTATTATACAAACGGTGTGGGAAATCACGAATTTATGTATGATTTAGGCTTTGATGCCTCAGAAGACTTCCACACCTATGGATTTGAATGGCTACCAAACAAAATTACATGGTATGTTGATGGAAAGCCTGTTTATACCGCTTATAATGACATTCCAAAAACTCCAGGAAAAATAATGATGAACACATGGCCTGGAATCGGTGTTGATGAGTGGTTAAAGCCTTATAACGGCAAAACTCCATTAGTTGCACAATACAAATACATTTCTTTTGATGAAGCTAAATAGGATTTTAATTTCAAGGAATACCGTACGGTATTCCTTGTTTTTTTATTTCAGCTAAGCTAATCCAAAGTAGAAAAGAACTCCCCGTTAATATCAATAATGCTGTCTATCGGGATTTTAACCCCATCAGTAAAAATCACAACCCTATCATATTCATCAACTCTCCTGACATTACCCATTTTGCTTATATATGCTCCACCCAATTTATTTTCATCTGGTGCAAAATAGGTAAACTCTACCTCAGGAGTCTCTAAAATATTCTCAATAATCATCTGCATTTTAGCAGATAAGGCAGTCATTTTATCCTCACTAATCTCTATAAAATCGTCCGTCAGTCGCGCAGTTTCTTTTATCGCACTATCATGTCCTGTTAATGCCGCAAAGGGTGCAAACTGTGCCGCACGGTCACGATTTGACATATGAGGTCGTGTTGAAGACTTATGATGTGGAAGATTTATAATATCATTATAGTTTTCCATACTACCTACCTCCATTTATCATGCCCTATGTCCGCCAATCTGGTCATTACGCTCCTTCGTTGTTGCGCCCTCTATAAGATTCATACCCTTGAGAATAGCATTTTTCCCGTATTTTTTCTTAATCCCCAAAATAGCTCTCTGCATTTGCTTTTCACGCTCAAGCTTTTTCTGCAAAGAGGAATAGTCAGTGAAAAGGTCAAGCTGAACAAAGGGGTTTTTCTCCATTGCTTTTTTTTCATCCAATAGATGATTTGCAGTAACTGTTACTCTCCGAATAAGAAGATTTTTGTCAACAATACGGTCATACAACTCTGAAACAGCTTCAATTATGAGCTTTGTAGAGGAGGTATGCCTTCCTAGATTAGTCGTACCATGTGCATGCTTAGGAACCTTTCTTCCATACATATCTGTTGTGACAGGTCCACTATATAATCTGCTGGTTTCAGGATTTATTAAATTTTCAACATCATATCCAACAGTCAATACAATCTGGTCTGTAACAAGCTGCTTTTCGACTAAATCAAGAACAAGTAAATCCGTCATCTCACGAACAATCAACTTTGCTTTTTCAAAATCATACGGAGATTGCAGAACCTGTCCTGAACACAGGCTGTTATTTTCAGGCTTATAGGATTTTATATCCTGCATAGTGCATGGCTCCCATCCCCATGCGTGGTCAATCAAAAGCTCTGCATTAACTCCAAACAGCTTATAAAGCATGTCCTCTCCGTACTTTGATAGTGACATTCTTGCAATATCACCCATTGTATACATTCCATGTGCCTCTAATTTTTTTGCATATCCCCTGCCGACACGCCAAAAGGAAGTTAATGGGCGATGCGACCAAAGCTGTCTGCGATAGCTCATTTCATCAAGCTCTGCAATACGAACACCGTCTTTATCAGCAGGCATTTTTTTTGCTACAATATCCATTGCAACTTTAGCTAAATAAAGGTTTGTGCCAATACCAGCGGTAGCAGTTATTCCCGTTGTTTTTAAAACATCACGAATAATTGTTATTGCTAATTCGTGAGCTGTCATTTTATATGTTGCAAGATAATCAGTTACATCCATAAACACCTCATCAATGGAGTAAACATGAATATCCTCAGGAGCAATATATTTAAGATATACATTGTAAATTCTGGTACTGTATTCTATATAATACGCCATCCTTGGGGGAGCAATAATATAATCCACTGCAAGGCTCGGCGACGAATTCAACTCATTGATATCAACTGATGAGCCTGTAAACTTTCCATATGGAACCTTTGCTTTACGCAGTGCATTAACCTCCCCAACCCTTTGCACAACCTCAAATAATCGTGGTCTGCCAGGAATACCATAGCTTTTTAGAGATGGCGAAACAGCAAGACAAATTGTTTTTTCCGTTCTGTTTGAATCAGCCACCACAAGATTGGTAGTCATCGGGTCAAGTCCTCTTTCCCTGCACTCAACAGAGGCATAGAAAGACTTTAAATCGATAGCTATATAGGTTCGGTTCATTATCTATACCTCCTTAATAAATAATCGCCCTTGTTGCAGTATAAAACAAACATAAGCAGTAATTTTTAATTTATAATAATTATAGCATTACCTCCTTAAAAACTCAACATACTTAAAGCAGCACTTACTAAAATACAATTTTGTTATATGCAAGTATATATTTCTTATGTATTCAAGAATAGCCTCCTACCCTCTGTCAAATTCAAGTAGGTTATTGTTTTACTCTTACTACCTTTTTAAGGTTTCTATGACCCTGATTATCTATTATTTACAAAATCATAAAAATATTCTGTTAACTCTGGTTGAATTCCTTTTATTATAATGCTATAATTAGAAAAACCTTACAGGGGGTGTTATAATGGTTACAAAATCAGATGTCTTTAATCTCCTCAAAAGCTGTAACATAAAACACAATGACATTGTAACAATACACTGCTCACTGAAATCAATTGGCGACATTGAAAATGGTGCTGACGGCTTGATAGATGCGTTTTGTGAATATCTCTCAGACGGCTTATTTATCGTGCCAACTCATACTTGGGATAATGTTTCAAAGGATAACCCGTTTTATAATGTCAAAACAACAATCCCTTGTATTGGCGTATTAGCTAAGGTTGCCGCATTCCGCAGTGATGCAAAAAGGTCACTCCACCCTACACATTCGGTAGCTGTTTTCGGCAAAGGGGCTGCTGAATTTATAAAGGGTGAGGAAAAAAGCGCTACACCTGCACCAGTGGGAGGTTGTTTAAATAGACTTTATGAGGAAAACGGTAAAATTTTTCTTGTAGGTGTAGGACATGAACGGAACACATATCTCCACGCCGTTGATGAACGGTTAAATATATCAAACAGGCTCAACCCTGATACATTTGTAATTACTATT
>JAAYPV010000016.1 GCA_012519635.1 Clostridiales bacterium | reverse complement strand
TAGTAGCTTTCTTGACCTTAATTGCTTCTGATGCTTCTGAAATCATTGTCAAAGTTATTGAAATAGTTATCATAGCTAATGCTATAATAATTAATATTCCAACATTTAGTAATATCGTACTTCTTAACTCTTGTGTAATATCTGTAATAAAAGAAAATTTATCAGGCAATGCTACTTTTAAAATCGGTTTCAAGAAAAGTGCTGCTACACCAAATATAAAAGATGGGATTAACAAAGCTATACCATATAACTTAAACAAGCGAATTAATGATACTGAATTTTTTACATATATAATACACCATTGAACAAATACAAACACTAAAACTACTACCATCAATATCATGAACGGTAAAGAGAAAGTAGAATTAATCATACTAACATTATTTTCAAGCTTTGAGTTAAAGTCAGCCAATGGCTTTTCAATTTCTTTTCTTATGTGTTCTTTATCTGCTTCTACAAATTTTAACCCCGTTTCCTTACGAATTATTTCTTTATTTTCCTCAATAAATTCAATTACCACATCAGCTGTTAGAGGCTCAAATTCTTCACCACTAAGCAAATAATTACTATAACTTCCGATATTTTCACAAACAAACTCCATAACATCTGTTTTCGAAAGTATATTTTGAATATTTTTTTCGTCAATTCTCGAATCAGTAACATAAGTTTGTATAAAAGCTGATAATGATTTTTCATCAATCTGCTTAACAGACTCTTCTAAAGTCTGTTCAATAAGAATTTCTCGGCCGCACATATTTAATATCAATGCAGACGAAGCAATTATGATTACTATAAAACATAAAAATGTATTTAAACCCACTAAAAACTTAGGTTTCTTCTTTTTATTATGTTCTGTGGTGCTATTTGTAACTTCAGAAGCTTTATTTTCTTTTATAGTCGTTTCCGTTTTATGTATCATATCTGCCACTTCCTATAGTAAATTTAATTTAATATGTATCATTATAACACTATTGTATATCTATTGTCAAGCAACAGTAATATCTATTTAAATTAAATGAAATATAAAAATGTATAAATTAATGTTAATTTATACAAACAACCGTTTCTCACTATTTAGAAGAAACGGTTGTTTTTATATCATTTAAGATAAGTATTAAAAAATACTCTTTTTTATTTCAGCAAGGTCAAATGAATTAATTTTTCCATCTCCATTAATATCAGCATTAACAGCTTGTTTGGAAGTAAGAGTACCTGCTCCTAAAAGATATTTCTTAAGCAATAAAATATCCTCAGCGTCAACAATTCCATTTAAGTTTATATCACCTTTAATTTCAATTACTTCATTGCTTTCTCCCTCAAGTAATGCAAGAAGATATATTAATGGTGAGTTCCAGTATGTTGTTACCTCATTTGTTGAGTAGCTTTCAGAATGGTCAACATAGCATTTTGCACTAGGTGCATTTGCAAGATATGCTTTTGCTGCACTGTCCTCCAAACTGGAGTTTACTCCACCAACTAACATACCCTTCATAGCCTGACCCTTTACCATTGATGGTCTATGATGAGGATTCTTAGGAGATAATGTACCATAACCTGTTACAAAACATGTTGCCAATGGGTTTCTTCCTAACAAGTAATGTAAATTTAGTTCAGCTGAGCCTAAATAATCTCTTCCTTCATCTAATTCGGCTGCTATTCCTAGTATTACTCCTGCATTAGCTACTGTCATGTTGCTTCCCCAATTAAACTTAGTAATAGCAACACCATATGAACTATTGACTGTGACTCTATCAAAGCTACTTGCCTGTGCTAAAATTGAATTTCTTATTTTTGTATAAAGCGAAGAGGTTTTATCAATATTTTCCATTGTCAAAATTGCAATATTTCCATAATCACCTACAAGTGACCAATCAAGTCCTGTTCTTGTTGCCATACCTTCTAATACCTGAAGATATTTTTCTTCACCTGTTGCACGATACATTTGCGCTGCCGCCCAATAACGCTCATCATAGTCAGATGTGTCACCATAATCACCTGTGTATATATCCTTCGGATTGCTGAAAATTAAATTTGGATTGTTTTCAAGAAAGCTCCATGCCTTCTTTGCTGCTTCTAAACAGGTTTCTGCAAAATTTCTGTCAATATCATAATAGAACTCATATCCCATAGCCATTACTGCTGCAAAATCAGCAGTTGCTGTTGTAGAAACAGGTGTAACAATTAATTGCCCTATTTCATCTTCTGGCATAATATATCCTGCAAAGTCCTGGCAGGTTACCTTGTGATAAACTCCTCCTGATTTTGCCTGCATTTTTAATAGCCATGTCAATCCATATCGTGTTTCATCAAGTATATCCGGAATACCATTACCACTTTCAGGAATATTTAAATCGTCACCAAAAATCTCAGGGTTTGCATCATAAGCATATAACATATCTGCAATAGTTTTTGCTGCTGGAACTACATATCTACCATAATCTCCAGCATCATGCCAGCCACCGCTAACATCAATTGTTTGGCTTGTTCCATAAATTATTGCCTTGCTTGTATGACATTCTGCATGACTAATCTCACTATCCTCTATTGCAACTCCGCATCTTTGTAAATACATCATACGCACTGCATCATCAAGAAGATTTTTATAAACATTTTCAGAAATTTTAAATTCAAAAGAATCCTCTAAATTGCCGCATTTAATATAGTAGTTACCAGGTTCAGTTACTTCTGAAAAATCACCAAAATAGTTTGTTTCACCAGCACTTGTATTAGGCTTTTCACCATAAAGTAAACCAGTATAAACCACTACACCTGTATCAGCGTTTATAACAGAAAATTCTTTCTCATCGGTTATATTTCTAAATACAGCTATTTTTTTGCTTTCTGGCTTATAACCAACCTGATTTATTAAAATAGATTGCATATCATTCTCGGATACTGGTAAAGTTACATTGCTATCATCAATTAACTCCAATTCAACATTATCTAAATAAATTGTATGTGGTGGTAAATCTTCTCCCTGATCACCGCAATTGAACACTAATCTAGACATTATGTCATTTTCCTGTAACATTGTAAATGTATAATCTACTTTTAGTGGTTCCTGTGTTAAATCCAAGCCCTTCCATGTGTAAGCCTGATATGTACCACCATTCTGCTGAATCATGCCTTCAACTCTACGGTCAATTGTAGAAGAAATTTCATAGCTTAAACGATAAACTCCATTTTGATATAACGGAATTATATCATAAAAAAGCTGTACACTATAGTTAAGTGTTCCTACTGAATTAACTTTTAAAGCTAATTTCCCATTTTCCAATAATAATGAAGCATCCCCTCCACTTGCACGATAGATATTCCAACCAGTAGTGTCTCTGTCAAATGTTGAGTTGCTGATTAAATTCTTGCTTTCAGCATTAACTATTTGATTAATACTGTCAGTCATAAAAGAACCCATTATTACCATAGAACATGCTATGGAAACTGCTAAAATTTTTTTCAATAGCTTTCCTTTAGTTTTCATAAATTCCTCCCTGTTCATAGTAATTTGTACAAATTACCTTAATTTTTTTTATAATAGATAATTTTATTATAAGCTATTGACAAATGCTTGTAAATGATATATAGTACAGATATTATGAACTTTTATGTAAAAGAGGTGTAATTAATGATAATTAATAATGTTGGATATAACCATTGCCATGACGCAGATTTTTATATTGACCGTCCCAACGGAAGCGGTGATTATCTTTTACTACTATTGAAAACAGACTCCATCTTCACTCTAAATGGAAAAGATGTTAAAGTGAATAAAAATACTTTTTTTATTTATAAGAAAGATACACCACAATATTATCGTTGTATGCCACAGCAAACATTCTCAAACGATTGGGTTCACTTCCTTTTTGAAAATAACGAAGAAGAGGAATTTCTTTCTAGAGGAATACCATATAATACTCCCATTAAAATGAAAAATTTGTACTTCTTAAGCTTTTGCATAAAATCCTTAGCCTACGAAACCTACTCAAATAATTTATACAGAGATGATAATATTAACAAATATATGTTTCTGATATTTAATAAAGTTTGTGAAGAGCTAAACAACCCATCAAATATAATCCCAAGTACATATTATGAAATGCTTTCTACTATTAGAAATAAAATTTACAGCAGACCTTATGAAATGCGAACTATTGAAAGTACTGCTCATGAAGTAAGAATGAGTACATCAAATTTTCAGCAGCAATATAAAAAACACTTTGGAGTTTCATTTATCCAAGACTTAATTAATAGTAGAATGGAATATGCAAAAAAATTACTCCTTAATACAAACTTAAGCATTAACGAAATATCCAAACAATGTGGTTATAAGCACTACGCACATTTTACAAGGCAATTCAAAAAAATTAACCATGTGACTCCTATGAAATACAGACAAATCAATCAATAATTTTATCTTGTGTTGTATGCTATAACGATAACGATATACCTATATCTGTCAATAATCCCTTTAACTCAGGATAAGGCATTACATATCTTTGATTTAAATATCTCAAAGATGCAGCCAATTCACCATCTGGACCACCTAATTGAGTAATAATAGCCTTAGCTAATTTAGGGTTTGGATTTTTTATATTAACAGGATACTGTAATTTTTTTTCATAACTCCACATTATTAATTAGCACTCCTTTCCCATGGCCAAGGACTGTTTATCCAAGTCCACTGTTCCGTACTTGTAACCTGGTCTGTAGTAATTGGACCATACTGTCTTATATACTGTTCATATGCCTTGTTTCTTAATTCTTTATATTTCTGGTAATACTGTAATGCTGCTGCACATCCTGGATGAGTATCCAGATATAAATTTAACTCCTTAATCGAAAAATCATATATTTGTATTATTCTCAATAATTTCTGTCTGTCATTCATATCTATACTGCACTCCTTTTAAATGGCAAGTCTAGACTTGGAAATATTGTGCCTCTTTCAAAACCTAGTTGTGCATCATAAGGCTGCTCCCATGGTTGAAATGGAACATATGTCATTCCAAGGGGAGTAAGCTCTGGAAATCTTAAGTCCGGATTATAATTCGGATTCATTGAATTTGGCATTGCTTTATCATAATTATTGTAATTCAATTTCAAGCCCCTTTCATAAAAATATTTATCTAAATTGTACAGTGAGTGTACATAATATATATTATGATTTAAGGGAATTTAGGGTTACTTAATGCTAACTTATGGATAAATTTATAACACCTCTATTTTTAAAAATCAAATACATAAAATAAGCATATCACTCACATTTTTTACTACATTTGTAATATCTAAAACTAAATCCATTCTATTTATCATTGTATAATCTTATCAATAAAAAATAATAACTTAGAGGTGATTTATTATGGCAAAGGATAGTCAGCTTGACCCAAAGGAAATACGAAAAATGAAATCAAAAGATGGCCCCACTATGGCAGAAAGTGCACTTGATGGTGAAAGCATAAATATCAAAAAACAATCAGGAAACAGGCATAAGCCCGGAAATGATAAATAATCACCAAATATAAGCATTTTAATACAAATGTCGTAGTAGTTCATTTAACAAAATAATACGCTGTCTGTAAATCTTACAAACAGCGTATTTATGTGGCTTATTTGGCGGAAAGAGAGGGATTCGAACCCTCGAAACGTTTCCGTTTACACGAGTTCCAGTCGTGCGCCTTCGACCAGCTCGGCCATCTTTCCGCATATGAATAAAAATGGTGCGAGTGACGGGACTTGAACCCGTACGCCTAAACACACGCCCCTCAAACGTGCCTGTCTGCCAATTCCAGCACACTCGCATGTCACGCATTATATTATATCAAATCATAATAATATTGTCAAGTCTTTTTAAAAAAATAATATATCAAGATGCTTGCATTACAAAAAAACCATATGCAAATGCCAATTAACACAGCATATGCATATGGTTTTTTAAATTTACTGATTAATTAGCACTCTTTTTAGCAATGCTAAATCTATAGCATTAAGTACCTTATCACCATTCATGTCTGCCATTTCAGCCTGCTTTTCAGTAAGTGGCTTAATTTTTGTCAAGTGTTGTTTCAATAATTTGACATCAGCAGCAGATATGGTTCCATCCAGATTGATATCGCCTATCTGAATATCATCACCGACATAGTTAACCAATAAATAGTCTAAATATGTCCATCCCTCATCACTTACTAATTTAATAGTATTAGTACCTGACTTCAATTCTACTAAGATAGCATCTGTTTCAGTAAATAACAACGAATGTGGAAAAAATGCAGTACCCACAAACTCACCATTTACATAAAGCTCCTGAGTTTTTCCGGATTTCTCAAAATTCTGCTGATATCCGTAACTCAAAGCATAAAAACCATCCTTGCCAACAGTTACAGTTTGTTCAATATAATCACCAGCACCTTGTAAATAAACATAACCTGTACCAGAGCAATACTTATAATTTATAATCTGTGTACCCTCATTACGACTTACTATGCCATCTTCACATTCGTATGCTCCTTCAATATCCCAATTGCCACCATTTCCACGCTCATAACCATAAAGGTCAGTTGGAAGCTCATCCAATGTAATAACATATTCACTATTATAAATTTTATCAAGCATTTCAGGAGTATTTGTTACTCCATCAGTAATAAAGCTGCCATACCAAGGACAGAAGTAGGACCACCATGCCCCCTCATTTACCATGTTGGTAATATCAGGAATAATATCGTTTTCTGACAATGCTACCATCTTTGTATCCCCTGTTACATTAACTAATGTGAGGAACATTGATGTGGCAGCACTTGTCCCCCATCTATAAGGAGAGCCTTCATACTTATCATATGCAACCATATCCACATATTCATCGCCTGGATACCATTGTGCGGAGTTTGCATAATCATATAGATTTACTTCCCAGATACAATTATGTATTCCATAATCCTCTGTTAATGTTTTATATAATAATTTCCATAGTTCACGATATACATCTGCTCCAGCAGAACCCCACCAGAACCATGCTCCTGAACCATCTGTGTTGTTATTTCCCTCTGCCTCATGGAAAGGACGAAGAATAACTGGAATACCTTCCTCCTGTAGGATTAAAAGTTGTTCAGCCATATCTTCAATTGCCATCATTAAATATGCATATTCCTTAGTTGAACTATCCAAACAATTTGCTGTGTTAAATGAAGGAGTAGGCTTATATGTACATTTCTGCCAATCAACTGATTCACCCAATACATAATTGTCAAAATCAACAGGTACATTAATATGCCAGCATGCAGTTGCTATACCACCACGCTGTTTTACCCATTGAATCATTCTGCCAGTTGTTCCATCCTCCCAGCCATATAGAGGATTATAGTTCATAAAGTCAAATCCACGAATAGCAGGATACTTACCTGTTATATTATAAATATATTCAAACTCTAACTCGTAATCACCATCATTACCACTGCCGTAAATCTCCTGCTGACCAGAAATTATCTTATTTCCATACATTTCCGTTAGATACTTCATCAATGCTTTAGTTTCAGGAGTGGCTTTCGAGTCACATGGTGTTGGGTCAATTTTTAATTCAGGCATAACTGCATAATCAAATGTAACTGTATCATAAAGTATGAATCCCCAACCACCGAATGCACCTACTTCAATAGTGTGTGTACCCTTTTCAAGATAGAAATATCCGAAGCTATAATCCATCCAATCCCCATTATTAGGAATATAGTTAGAGCTCACTACTTCACCATCAATTGCAAGAGTTTGCAATCTAGTACTACCAATTTCGCCCAAATACATCCAGCAGCGTGTTATAATTTCATACATAGCACCTTCTGTAACAGTGACATCAAAAGTGAATCCTCCTGAATTTGATGCCCAAACAAATCCTTCACCTGAGTAACCAGGATACTCATCGTTATAAACCTTTGTCGCAACAGTTGCTCCAGAGGTTAATGTGCAATTTTCCGCTTCATCTGTAAAAATAGGCTGTGTATTTTCAGTTTTTGTAATCAATACTTTATTGTCTGATAATAGCTTTGTAGACTCAGCTGACCATACTGTGCTTCCAACGGAAAAAGCCAAAGCCAAAGCAGCAATACTGCTACCCATACGCTTTAAAAATGAGTTCATAGAAAAACCTCCTCATAATGTTAAGATATTGCTATTATATCATTTTTTCATCATTTTTTCAATATATAAAATAAAAAATAGTGAAATAGTTGGTATCAGCAACCATTTCACTATCCTATATAAATTAATAAAATTATGCGTTAACGTCTACACCTCTCATAATTGCTTCTAAAATCTGAGGATATTCCCAGCTCAATGTCTGTCTTCTAAATAGCCCGAAGTTTTCTCCACTGCTTGTAAAGAGGTTATTATCCCACCAGATGCAAGTAATTTTTCTCTTCTTAGCCTCAGCAAAGAAATGCTCGGCCCAAGCAGCCCTTATAGCCTCATTATTTTTGTTCAAAGCACCGCATTCACCCATTACAACTGGAATGCCCTTGCTTACAAACTTATTATACAATGTATCAAACATTGCTGAAACATCACTGTATTCTGCAGCTGTTCCCCACTCTGAAGTTCCGCTAGTATTCAATGCAAAATTATATGGGAAGTAATTGTGAATTGATACAATTATTCTATCATCATCAGGGATTTTAAATCCTTGCAATGAATCATACATACCAGCTGCATATGGCGTAACCATCAAATGCCTGTATTGATTGTTCCCGCCAGAGCTTCTTACAGTTTTAACAAATGCCTCAAGCAACTTGTTAATAACCTCTCTTTCCTCCGGAGTACCACCACTCCATTCCTTTGCACTGCCTTCTGTTCTTGGCTCATTTAGACCTTCAAATATTAAACGCTCATCATAATCTTTAAATCTGTCAGCAATCTGAGCCCAGACCTTTGATATTCTATCAACCAGCATTGTCTCATTTTCAGGTAATGGCTTTAACCACGAACCCTCATGATGTGTATTTAAAATACAATACATATCATTATCTATAACATAGTCAACAACCTCTTGAACACGGTCGAGCCATCTCTCATCTATAATATAGTCTGGACCTTGCCCTGTAAACTGATGCCATGTTGTAGGGATTCTGACTGTATTAAATCCAGCTTTTTTTATCTCATCAATCATTGCTTTAGTTGTAATCGGATTACCCCAAGCTGTTTCAAGCTGTGAGGGTGTCGGATTATTTTCCCAATAAATTGAATCCAGTGTATTACCTAAATTCCAGCCGACCTTCATATCCTGAACTATTTCCATTGATGTCATATTGCTAAATCCGTCAGGAGTTTCATCCTTTGGCTCTTCCTCAAGACCTAAAAGAATAGCCATCAGCGTATGTAAATCGAAAATATTAATTTTTTTATCTTTATTTAAATCAAATTTTTCGGAGTCAAAGGGTTCTATTTTGATATTCAACAAGTATTTTCTAAGTGTAACCACATCTACAATGCTATATTTACTATTTTTAACATGAGGATTAACTTCCTTTTCCTCCTCATTCTGGCTACCACCTAGTAAATTACCATTTACATCATAGTATCTTATAGCATCTACTGAAAATTCACTTGCTCCTTCAGCAGTTAATATAACCTGAGTGCCTTCCATTTGAGCAGATGTAAAAAATGGTGCTCCGTTATCCTTCTTAAATTCAAGTGTTATCTCTCCCATTCCATAAAAATTATAGGACGGAAGATTCTCATATTCCCAGCCAGATGGACAAAACAGAATCTTAGCAGACTGATTCCATCCGTCCATTACAAAAAGATTACCTGTCACTGTGCTATCATCATTATTCACAGGAGCAGTTCCGTCTATATCCACCTCAATTTCATGAACCTTAAGTACATCAGAATAATCCAAAACATCATATGGACTTTCACAATATAACCCTTCAGTCCAAGATTGTCCTGGCATAGGCTTTGGATTAGTTATCGCTGCACTGGCTGTTAACAGTAAAGTTGATACACCAAACAGCATCAGACAAGACAATGCTGAGGCTAATAATTTCTTCATTTTTCAATCCCTCCATACAAATTTAATACAATTACAGTATAAAGGAAAGGTTTGTATCTGTCAATAATATTTACTTATATTAAATTTTTACTATAATATGAACTTCTCATAGCTTATATTAATAAAACTTGTAATTAACAATTTGGGATAAAGCAATGTGAAACTTTGAAAACCTATTGTCAAGTGCTTCTGTTGCAGGAGATTTCAAATTAATATTACCATTATTTTCGTCACATGCTCTCATTCTTAATGAGTATATTGCTCTTTCTTCCTTATCATATGAAGTTATAAAGCTGGAATCAAACTCCTTGCAATAGAAAGCAATAATCCTCTCCTCAGAATCTAAATAATCATCATTTGTAAAAAAGCTACACCTAGCCTTATACTCAGTGCTTTCAGCTGAACCTAATGATTCAGTTTCTATCTTAATAACTATGTAATTACCATTTCTCCTAACATTATATATAATAACATCAGTTTCAATCTGATTTTTCACAACATGCATAAATGTAGCAATCAATACTGACATGAACCTGTCCAAATCAGTTTTAATATATAGATCCGGTTCAATTTCAGACTTTATAATAATATTTGAATTCCTGAGAATACTTTTACATGAGTCTAGAAAACTGTTTATATTTTTAGAGGCATCAACTTTTTTTACATCAATAAGACTTCGCTTACTCTCAGTATATCTTGCAATTTCCAATATATTCATAACTGACCTTAACATCTTAAAGCAACTATTCACACTAATGTTTAAATATTTTCGCTCATCATAAAGAAAATTCTCTTCAAGACAATTATCAAGAATATTATTTGCAGTAACTATCTCAAATACTGTTTCCCTTATTTTCGCAATTTTATTGTTAAGAAACTCATAAAACTCAGTAATATTTAAAAATGAAAGCAATATATCTTTATCACTAATCTCAATAATATATACTCCTGCATAAAGATTAGGATAGTTTATCAGCTTATATGAAAAGGTTTGTCCATTAATTTTTGTATTGTATTCACCACTTTCAAGTTTCTCCTTACCATCTTTATTCAATAGTTTTGCACAATTATTTATAATTTTATATTCATCATTATTTGTCCAAATTACATTATAATCATAATCAGTAAATAATACAGCCCGATTCGAATAGTTATATAAATCCTTTAAAATATCTATCTTCTCGTTATCACTCATACTTTACCTCCAAATTAAAAACAAAGCAAAATCCTATAGCTAATGATACATTACTCATAAAATTTTGTAGCAAAAGAAAGTAAATCTACACTACAGAATTTTGTATACATCTACTATTATATACTTTTTTTAAAAAAATTCAACCAATTTCCTTAGAGAATTCAAAAAATAAAACTTTTTTATCAAATTCATCTTTTATTTTTCAATTATAGCATATTTTTGTTAACCTTGTATGTTTTTTTTGTAAAAATGTAAATAAATTTGGTTACAAATAAATTACTATACATTTTTTCGAATATATTTCTAATCCTTTTTATTAATTATATAAATATTCCATAAATATTGAAGTTTTTTTCACAAACTACTTGAATATTTCTAAAATATAGTGTAGAATAATAACATAAATATTTTAGGAGGTATTTAATTTATGGCAGTTAAAGTTGCTATTAATGGTTTCGGCCGTATCGGTCGTCTAGCTTTCAGACAAATGTTTGGTGCAGAGGGTTACGAAATCGTAGCTATCAATGACCTTACAAATCCAAAAATGCTTGCTCATTTGCTAAAATATGATTCTGCACAAGGTAGATATGCTCTAGCAGATAAGGTTGAAGCTACTGAAGATTCTATTATTGTAGATGGTAAAGAAATAAAGATTTATGCTAAGGCTAACGCTGCTGAGCTTCCATGGGGCGAACTCAATGTTGATGTTGTTCTTGAGTGTACAGGTTTCTATACATCAAAGGCTAAATCACAGGCTCACATTGATGCTGGTGCAAAGAAAGTTGTTATTTCTGCTCCTGCTGGTAATGATTTGCCAACAATCGTTTACTCAGTTAATGAAAAAACTCTTACAAAAGATGATACTATTATCTCTGCTGCTTCATGCACAACAAACTGCTTAGCTCCTATGGCTAATGCATTAAATAATTTTGCTAAAATTACAAAGGGATTCATGACTACAATTCATGCTTACACTGGTGACCAGATGGTTCTTGATGGTCCTCACAGAGGTGGTGACTTGAGAAGAGCAAGAGCTGCTGCTGTTAATATTGTTCCTAACTCAACTGGTGCTGCTAAAGCTATCGGTCTTGTAATTCCTGAATTATCAGGTAAGCTCGATGGTTCTGCTCAAAGAGTTCCTGTTCCAACAGGTTCATCTACAGAACTAGTTGCTGTTGTTGAAAAGGAAGTTACTGCTGATGAAGTTAATGCTGCTATGAAGGCTGCTTCTAATGAGTCATTCGGTTATACTGAAGAGCCATTGGTTTCTTCCGATATCATCGGTATTACAGTAGGTTCATTGTTCGATGCTACTCAAACTAAGGTTACTCCTCTTGGCGATGGTAAGTCATTAGTTAAGGTTGTTGCATGGTATGATAATGAAAATTCATATACATCACAAATGGTTAGAACTATTAAGTTCTTCGCTGAATTAGGTTAATTCATTAGTAAGTTATTATAATAAAAAAACAGTTAACATTATTTTCATAATGTTAACTGTTTTTCTTTTTTACATTTGACTCTTAATAAGCTTCAACGCTCCTTTTTCAAGCCTTGAAACCTGTGCTTGTGATATACCTATTTCTTCTGCAACCTCTACCTGCGTTTTGCCCTGAAAAAATCGTAGGTATAGAATATTTTTTTCTCTTGGATGCAGTCTTTTTATCGCTTCTCTAAGTGAAATCTCATCTAGCCAATTTTCAACATTATTCTTATCACTTATCTGGTCCAAAACATAGAGAGTATCACCAGAATCTGAATAAACAGGCTCATATAAGGATACTGGCTCACTTATACTTTCCAACGCTAGTACTACCTCAGATTTTTCTACGCCAACCTCCTTAGCGATTTCTTCAATTGTGGGGTCTCGTTGATGCTTATTTGTAAGAATCTCCTTAGCCTGCATAGCTTTATATGCTAAATCTCGCATTGAGCGGCTTACCTTTATATGGTTATAATCCCTCAAGTATCGCCTTAATTCGCCAGATATCATTGGTACACAATATGTGCTGAATCTCACTCCTTTTGTCAAATCAAAATTATTTATGGCTTTTATCAGTCCTACAACACCAATCTGAAATAAATCATCAATATCTTCTCCTCTGTTTGTAAATCTTTGTATAACACTTAAAACCAATCTTAAGTTACCTTTAATAAGCTTATCTCTAGCTGCTTTACTTCCCGTCTCTTGTATTTCCTTTAACAATTCCATCTTCTCTGATTCTTTTAAAACTTCAAGCTTAGAAGTGTTAATCCCAGATATTACAACTTTATTATAAGCCATATCAACTACCTCTCAAAATGTTCTTGCTATAATTATTGACAGTTGATATGGTTATAATCAATTTATAAAAATGTAAGTATTACCAGCTTAATTTTATATTTTTTCTAATTCACATCGTAACTTTTTTATTATTTTCTTCTCAAGTCTTGAAATATATGATTGCGATATTCCTATTATATCAGCAACCTCCTTTTGTGTTTTTTCACGGCCATCAATTAAACCAAAACGCATCTGCATTATCATTTTTTCTCGCCCACCTAAAGAATCTATTGCTTGCCTTAGCATACACTTCTCTGCTTCACTTTCTATACCCTTGTTCACAATATCATCATCCGTTCCTAAAACATCTGATAATAGCAACTCGTTTCCATCCCAGTCAATATTTAAAGGCTCATCAATGGATATCTCATTTCTGTACTGTGATGATTTCCTTAAAAACATCAGTATTTCATTTTCTATACAGCGTGATGCATATGTAGCCAACTTAATATTCTTATTCGGACAGAATGTATTTACTGCCTTAATCAAACCTATTGTCCCAATTGAAACTAAATCCTCAATTCCAATTCCCGTTGATTCAAACTTTTTTGCAATATAAACAACTAATCGCAAATTATGAACAATCAATTTTTCCCTTGCCTTGTCATCATTTTTAGCAAGAAGTTGAAATGTTTCCTCCTCCTCTTCCTTAGATAGCGGTGGTGGCAGAGTTTCTGACCCATTTATATAATATACGGCATACTTGCCAAATTTAATCCTCTTTCTTACAAAAAATAAATTAATTTTCAAAAATATTTTTTGAACAAATTTCATTCTTATCACCATCCGTTAATTTATTAAAAGCTATATAGTTAGTAGTTTAGGATTAAAAATTGCATCTGTTTGTTTTGCATTAACCCCAATTAATGCATCTACTTTTCTTATTTTCTTTGTTTTCTCTTCTCTAATAATAACCTCATCAGGTCTAAAGACTGGTATAATCCCACTTTCACTTATTGTAGAAAATGGTATAAGCCTAAAACCCTTTGGCATTTTTTTGCATATTTGACTGTAATCAATTGCATTAAAACTAATATCTTCACTAAATAACCTGCAAATATCCTTTTCACTGCAAATTATAACAGGCTTTCCACTAAAGCTATCAATAAGTGAATTTCCCGTATCCAAAAGTCCATCAATTGAAATTACTTTATCTGCTAACTTTATTATCACTGTGTATTTACCATTATCATTTTTTCCCTTATCCAAAATCAGCCTAATTAAACATATTGTAGCATAGGCAATAATCGTACATATCACAAGTGTCAATAATGAAAAATCTATGTATATTGATGAGTTATTATATCCCATAAACGATGGCTTAAATATTACATACATTGCAAGCATTATGCCTGCAAATACAAAATTCATTCCATAAAAAAATAGTATAAGCTTTAAAAGTTGACGCTTATCTTTAATTCCAAAAGCTATTGATACAATTAGTACTGCAGCGAACATCTTGATAACCAGATTAACAACAAATCCAACATCAGGCAAAAGTATCATCAGCGAAAATAAACTTCCAACCATTGATGATATTACGCATCTATATGTTTTTAAACCTGTATGAGTTATTCTCGCTGTTGCCTTTATCAAAAAATAATTCACATATATATTTAAAATAATAAGAACATCAATATAAATATAATCCAAGCTGCAACCCTCTGTTCCTTTTAAATTTAGGTTTAGTTATATTATATAGTCAAGCTCATGTTAAATCTGTCGATTTCAGGTAAGCTAATTCACCTAATCTTTTTTCGGCAGTATAAACAAAAAGCCCCCTCAAAATTTTGAGGGGACTAGCATTATATATATCATTTTTTAAGACATGAAGGCTGAAAAAGCCTTATATGCCATATATACATCTAATTTTGACACAATTTCATAAGGTGAATGCATTGACAATACCGGAACTCCAACATCAATAGTATCAACATCAAGATTTGCAACATATGCAGCGACAGTTCCGCCACCACCTAAGTCAACTCTTCCAAGCTCACCTGTCTGCCATATAATCTTGTTTTCATTAAATATTTTGCGAATCTTGCCCACAAACTCAGCTGATGCATCAGAGGTTCCTGCCTTGCCTCTTGAGCCTGTAAACTTAGTCACAACTACTCCATAGTTAATGTAAGCAGCATTTCTCTTTTCAAGAACATCAGGGAATGTAGGGTCAAATGCAGCATTTACATCGGCAGATAAGCATTCTGAATTTGAAAGAACCGTTCTACCTTCAACACCAAATCCCTTTGCCAGATCTTCAATGAAATACTTTAAATATGCTGACCTAAGTCCAGTATTACCATCACTTCCTGTTTCTTCTTTATCAGCTAACACAACCATTGCTGTTTTCTTTGGATTTTTGCATTTCAAGATTGCTTGAAATGTTGTATATGCACAAACTCTATCATCATGACCATATGCACCAATCATACTTCTGTCAAATCCGATATCCCTTGCTTTAAATGCAGGAACAGCCTCTATTTCAGCAGATATAAAATCATCCTCAACAATACCATATTTTTCATTAAGTATTTTCAAAATATTTAGCTTGACCTTTTCACTTATTTCATCGTCCTTAAAAGGCCTTGAACCAATCAATATATTTAGCTCCTCACCTTTTATTCCCTCTGCAAGATTACGCTTCATCTGATCAACAGCAAGATGTGGTAGCAAATCATTGACACAGAATACAGGGTCGCCTTCCTCCTCACCGATATTAATTGTAATCTTTGTATTATCAGCCTTTACAATCACTCCATGTAATGAAAGAGGAATTGCAGCCCATTGATATTTTTTTATCCCACCATAATAATGAGTCTTGAAAAGTGCAAGTTCACTCTCCTCATATACAGGACATTGCTTTAAATCAAGTCTTGGTGAATCAATATGTGCTACACATAAATTTATACCATTCTCTATCGGATCACTACCTATTACAGAAGCAATAACTGCCTTGCCACGATTATTATAATAAATCTTATCGCCAGCATTTAATTCCATTCCAGCTTTATATTCCTTAAATCCATTTTCCTCCAAAGACTTTATTGCATATTCAACAGCCTCCCTTTCGGTTTTTGAAACATCAAGAAAACTTTTATATTTTTCACAAAACTTATCTGCCTTTTTGATTTCATCATCCTTTAAAATTAAACCAGCATTCTTTTTATTTGAAAACAGCGACTTTTTTAAATCTTTTGCATCAGTATTTCCCTTACCCATACCTATACACCTCCATATATATCCTTTGATTCATATCTATAATACTTATATTGCTTTATTATTGTAATAATCCTTAATTTTATCCGAAACTTCTTTTGCAACTGCATATAAATTATCTAAACCCTTATTATTTTTAATAATAAAGTCTGAATTTTGTTTAAAAAACGCTTCATCAAGCTGGGAATTAATTCTGCTCTGTGCCTCTGACTCAGATAAGCCGTCCCTTTCCATAATTCTTTCAAGCCTGATTTCCTGCTTTGCTACAACGGAAATTATTAACTCACAAAAATCATCAGCTCTACTTTCAAATAAGGTCGGAGCATCAAGCAAAATCAATTTTTTCCCTTTGTCCGAATTAATCTTTATTTGATTAAGTATCTCTGAAGTTATGTAAGGATAGCTTATACTATTCAATTGTTCCAGCTTACATTTATTATTAAAAACAATATTGCTAAGATATTTTCTGTCCAATTCCCCATCCTCTGTCAATATTTCCTCACCAAAGCAATCAGCTAATTCACTTAGACAGGGTGAACCCTTCTTCATTACATCTCTAGCAATAAAATCTGCATTTATTACAGTAAAACCATTGCTTTCAAAAACCCCGCATACTGTTGTTTTTCCAGCACCAGTTTGTCCGGTCAGCCCGACAACCATAACACCATCTAAACTATTCATAACTTTATCACCTCAAATCCCGCGGCCCTAATCAAACGGTTATATACAGCAAGTCCAACTCCATTTTTCTCAGGAGTGCGAACATAAACCGTTTCAGCACCTACTTTGTCTAATTCTCTAAGTTTTTCAAACAGCTGATGTGCCTGTTCATCACTATTATTTCCATAAGTTAAATGTTGATACGGAAAATCTTTTGATTCCCTATCATAAATCAATGAATATACATTTTCACCATTATGATGGGAAATATATTTCTTAAAGCAATCAAAGCTACCATCAATAATTACGATATTAGCCTTAGGAGAATAATGTTTATATTTCATTCCTGGAGAACAAACATTGCTCTGATTGGTAACTTCATTCAAAACAGCATCATCAATAATTACTGTTTTGTATATTTGCTCCAAATCCTCTTTAGTTACACAGCCCGGTCTTAAAATTCTAATTGTCTGAGAATCGTCAAATGAAATTACAGTCGATTCTACTCCATAGTGACATCTTCCTCCATCAACTACTACTGATATTTTACCTGTCATATCATTCATAACATGTTCTGCTGTTGTAGGGCTGGGGTAGCCTGATATATTTGCTGATGGCGCTGCAATCGGAATTTCAGCCAATTCTATAATTCTTTTTATAATCGGATGTGATGGCATTCTAATCCCCACTGTATCAAGTCCACCCGATGTAACACCTGGTATAGTATCTCTCTTTTTAAGTACCATAGTTAGTGGTCCTGGCCAAAACTTCTCAGCAAGCTTATATGCTAAATCTGGAATATCTAAGGCTATCCTTTCAAGCATATCCATTCCTGAGATATGCACTATCAACGGATTATCTGCAGGTCTGCCTTTTACCTTAAACACCGACTCGACAGCCTTAGAGTTTGTTGCATCTGCACCAAGTCCATATACAGTTTCAGTTGGTATTCCAACAATTTTTCCATCCCTAAGCAGTTTAGCAGCAATCTCCAAGTCATCTTCATTACATGATAAAAGCTTTGTTTCCTCCATTTATATACTCCAATTCTTCGCTAAATATCCCCGCCAGAATATCTTTCTGTACATATCTATCAGAAAATGCTTTTTAGGCGGATATAACCTTAAAGTTAATTTTAAGTTTGCTTTTTATACTACTCTAATTACCTTCCTGCATTGCAAGCTTTGCAGCCTGATCAGCAGTTGCTAAAGAATCAAAAAGCTCATCAAGATTTCCATTCATCATATCCTCAAGTCTGTATAGAGTAAGCCCTATTCTATGGTCAGTCAGTCTTCCCTGTGGAAAATTATATGTCCTTATTCTCTCCGAACGGTCACCTGTACCTACCTGCATCTTGCGTTCAGACGCTATTTTATCGCTCTGCTCCTGTTGTAAAGCCTCATAGAGCCTTGAGCGAAGAATTTTCATTGCTTTTTCTTTATTTTTATGCTGGCTTCTTTCATCCTGACATTCAACTATGACCCCTGTTGGTATATGCGTAATTCTAACAGCAGATTCTGTTTTATTAACATGCTGACCGCCTGCACCACTCGCTCTAAAAACATCTATTTTTAAATCAGTAGGCAAAATTTCAAGCTCAACATCATCAGCTTCAACTAAAACTGCAACTGTAACTGTTGAAGTATGGATTCTACCCTGTGATTCTGTTTCGGGTACTCGTTGAACACGATGCACACCACTTTCATATTTTAACCTTGAATATGCACCCTCACCCTTTACCAGAAAACTGATTTCCTTAAAGCCACCAACCTCTGTTTCATTAGCATTAAGAACTTCTATTTTCCAATTCTTGCTTTCTGCATACATTGAATACATTCTGAAAAGTGAGTAAGCAAAAAGAGTAGACTCATCTCCTCCTGCACCACCACGAATTTCAATTATAACATTTTTATCATCATTCAAGTCCTTAGGAAGAAGTAAAATCTTTAATTCCTCAGTAAAGTTTTCCATTTTTATCTTATTTTCTTCGTACTCAAGCTGAGCAATTTCCTTAAAATCCTTTTCCATGCCCGGTGAATCAAGTATTTCCTTTGCTTCATTATATGCCTTTTCAGCAGCAAGATACTCCCTGTATTTTTCTACAACAGGTGTCAAGTTTTTATACTCTTGCATCAATTGTTTATATAGATTATTATCATTAATTACATTAATATCCGACAATTTCTCATTAATTTCATTATATCGTTCTTCAGTCAGCTTTAATTTTTCAAACATATAATAAATACCTTACCTTTACTCTATATAATATATATTTATTTTTTTATCTAATAAACAATAACGCTATTGCTCTTCGTTTCTGATAATTTTCTTTATTTTCTTTTCAATCTTATTTCTTGGTACCATAAATTCATGTAAACACTTATTGCAACGAAGCCTAAAATCCATGCCAGAACGAATTACATACATTTCATTACCTCCACAGGGATGTTTTTTCTTCATTATTAGTATATCCTCAGGTCTAACATCCATAAAACTCCTCCATCTTGAAAATACCTATAAATATTTCCCTGTATTAATTCAAAATATGTTTATCTTATATTATAACCTATTTTTTTATACAAGGCAATATTTTCTTTAAATATTTATTAAAAAAAGATGAAAACTATTAATATATTTATTATATTTATTATGAAGGAGTATTCTATGTTAAAAACTATACATGCTGAATTTGATTCAATAGGCTCTGCTGAAGCAGCTGCAAATAGGATTAATCTGAGTGTTTCTGGTATTAAATCCATAGATATACCTGCTTATTCTAAGCCGAAATACTCAAGTATCCAATCCGTTACCGCAAATGCAATGATTCCCTTTTCAGTCCCTACTGCAAATCATACAACACCTTTAATTTTATTTGCTAATAATGTCAACGAAACTGAAATCCCATATCCAACAACTCTTAGTATAACCTGTGATGAAAAATCTATCAAGCTAGTTGAACAATTTTTAATTTCAATGGGCGGTCTATCCATTCATGTAACAAAGCCTGAAACAAATTTTAAAAGACATAATATTTAAAAAGTATATCTTTTAATATTTCCTCATATATTATCATAGTTAACAATATGAGAAAATATGGGAGGTAAAAATGAAAAAATACTATCCGGAGGGCTGTTTGATTGATACGGCTGAAAATATTAGTTCTATAAAAACTCCTTCTGCTTTGCAAGATGCCATGCTTCATGGTAAAATTCTTGAAGCAAGGGCAATAGTTTGTGACAATGAGCATAACCTGATTGTAGATTTACCATGTATGAAAGGCTTTATTCCACGCATTGAGGGTGCCATTGGTATTGATACCGGTGCAACCCGTGATATTGCATTGATTTCTAAGGTTAATAAGCCTGTTTGCTTTAAGGTTTTAGACATTGTTAAAGACGAAAACAATAATCCCCTTGCTATATTATCAAGACGCGCTGTTCAAGAGGAATGCTTTGAAAATTACCTAAGTAAACTACAACCTGGCTCAATCATAAATGCAAGGGTTACTCATCTCGAACAATTTGGATGCTTTGTTGATATTGGATGCGGAGTACCATCCCTGATACCAATTGATGCCATCTCTGTTTCAAGAATATCTCACCCATCTGACAGATTCAGTGTCGGTCAGGACATAAAGGTAATAATAAAATCTGTCGATAAGGATAGAATCTGGCTTTCTCACAAGGAATTACTTGGAACATGGGAGGAAAATGCCGCGTTGTTTAAAACAGGTGAAACCGTTGCTGGAATTGTACGCTCAATAGAAAGCTATGGCATTTTCATTGAACTTACGCCAAATCTTGCAGGACTCGCAGAACCAAAGGAGAATGTAAGCGTAGGTCAGCACGCAAGTGTATATATCAAAGCGTTAATACCTGAAAAAATGAAAGTAAAACTTATTGTAGTTGATGTTTTTGATGCTAGCTATACTACCAATAAAGAGTTAAAATATTTTGTTAATTCAGACAGAATAGACCATTGGAAATACACAACTGAAAATACTGATAAAATCATTGAAACAAGATTTACTGCATCTGAGCAAAGCGTTATATCAAAACTAACTACATAAGTGAAAATTAACATAATTTTTAGAGGTACTTTAAATAAATAAGTACCTCATTATTTTTATTCACTAGTAATTTTGTGACGATAAGCCAATGCTGATTGTTCCTGCTTATTATTTCCAAAGGAATAGTATTTTCTATCCCTAATATTATCAGGAAGATATTGCTGCTTTATATAACTGTTAGGATAATTATGCGGATAAAGATATCCCTTAGCATTTCCTAGCTTTTGGGCTCCCGAATAATGTCCATCCTTTAAATATGGTGGAATTTCTCCAAAATCCATATTCCTCACATCTTCTAAAGCATAATCAATTGCACAAATTACACTATTTGATTTTGGCGCAGTAGAAAGTAAAATCACCGCCTGTGCCAAAGGTATTCTTGCCTCTGGCAAGCCTAACTGCAATGCAGAGTCAACACACGCCTTTACTATTGAAATTGCTTGTGGATAGGCAAGTCCGATATCCTCCGACGAAATCACCAATAATCTTCTGCAAAGTGATATAATATCTCCTGCTTCTATAAGCCTTGCCATATAATGAAGTGCAGCATTTTCATCAGAGCCTCTTATAGACTTTTGTAAAGCTGACAAAATATCATAATGCTGATCGCCATCCCTGTCATATCTCATATTACTTCGTTGGGTAAGCGACTGTACAATCTCAAGAGTTACATTAATACCTTCAACAGAAACATCACCGGAAATAACACTCAACTCCACAGTATTAATTGCCTTTCTAACATCACCGCCGCAACCAGTAGCAATATGTTCAATAACACCGTCTTCGAGCTCAATTTCAGTGTTCATCTCATCTTTAAACAGCATAAATGCACGCTTAATTGCCTTTTCCATTTCATTTGAAGATACAGGCTTAAACTCAAAAACTGTACTTCGGCTAATTATTGCATTGAATATCGAAAAATATGGATTCTCAGTAGTTGATGCTATAAGCGTTATCTTGCCATTTTCAATATATTCCAAAAGACTTTGCTGCTGTTTTTTGTTAAGATATTGAATTTCATCAAGATACAATAATATACCATTACAGCCTGAAAAAGTATTTATTTCGGAAATAATATCTTTAATATCAGAAACTGATGCAGATGTTCCGTTCAGTTTATGGAGTTGTCTGTTTGTATTGCTTGCAATTATTCTTGCAACAGTGGTTTTTCCTATTCCAGATGGACCATAAAAAATCATATTCGGAATATTTCCACTTTCAATAATTCTCCTGAGAGGCTTTCCCTTTGAAAGTAAATGCTCTTGTCCAACCACATCATCAATTGATAACGGACGAATTCTATCAGCTAATGGTACGGACATTAATTCACTCCATTCTTAAAATACTTTTGCTCATTAAGTATATCAAAATCTATTAAATTTTGCAAGTAATTTACCACTTAATTAACCATACAAAAAAATTTGTTTAATATATACAATATCAAAAACATTTTTTACTTCATAATCACATGATGTTTTATCCCTATTAAGTAATATATTCTTTATTTTAGTAATATCGTCTATCGAAAAATTAGTCTTTTCTTCATCATTTGGAATAGTTTCAGTTGTTTCAGTCTGAGTTGTGCAGCTTGTTGTGTAGGTTGTTTCCGTATTCTCTGATGTAGGCGCTGTTTCTGTGTTCTCAGTTGTAACATCTGAAATCGTGGTTTCTGCTTCCTCTAAAGTTGTTTCTGTTGTAGTAG
>JAAYPV010000108.1 GCA_012519635.1 Clostridiales bacterium | reverse complement strand
TGCGTTTTACTTCTATGATGTTTTACCTTTCATCATATACGGCTAACTATTAAATATTATGTCAATACTATTTTAAAACCTTGACAATATTTTATTAGAAATGTTATAATTAATGTAAACTTATCGTATTAATAGCAGTCTCAAAAGCCTTTGATGTTCACTATCATCTATGGCATAGGGTTTATAACTGATTTTATTATCATTTATAACCCCATGAGAGGCTTTTTTATTTTGCTTTATTTAGCATGTTTTTAACACATTAAAAATCGCATAGGCAATAATATTAAATACTAAAAAGTATACCATATATACTATAAAAAGGAGTAGAAATGCTTAAACTTGCAAGATTTTTAAAAAATTATAAAAAAGAAGTATTTTTAGGGCCATTATTTAAGCTATTAGAGGCTATCTTTGAGATTATTGTTCCACTTGTAATGGCTAAAATAGTTGATGTGGGCATAAAAAACAATGACAAAACCTATATATTGCAGATGGGTGGAGTTATTGTTTTTCTAGGCATATGTGGTCTTGTACTCGCATTATTTGGTCAATACTATGCAGCAAAATGTGGAATGGGATTTGGAACAGAATTAAGAAGGTCACTGTATAAACATATTAACACCTTGTCTTATTCCGAAATAGATAAATTTGGCACCTCATCGCTGATTACAAGAATGATAAATGATACAACTACTGTGCAAACAGGTGTAAACATGACAATTAGGCTTGCAGTCAGAGCTCCCTTTTTGGTTGTAGGTGCAACGATAATGGCTATGATTCTGGATTTAAAGCTGTCAATTGTGTTTCTGGTTGCTGCACCAACTATTACTTTGGTTTTATACCTAGTAATGAGTAGGTCTATCCGTATGTATAGGGGGATACAGAAAAAGATAGACAAAGTATCTCTTTTAACAAGGGAAAATCTTGAGGGCGTTAGAGTAATACGAGCATTTTCAAAGCAAAATGAAGAAATTGAAGAATACAACAAGGCAAGTGAAAATGTTGCAAAAAGTTCAATTGCTGTAAGCAGAATTTCATCCATACTAAATCCAGCAACCTATGCTGTTATGAATCTGGCAATTGTTGCTGTATTATGGTTCGGTGGATTGAGAGTAAATTCAGGAAGTCTTACTCAAGGGCAAATCATTGCTTTCGTAAACTATCTTACACAGATTTCATTTGCTTTAATTGCTCTGGCAAATCTGATAATCATTTTTACAAGGGCTGAAGCATCATCAAATAGAATTAATGAGGTTTTTGAGCTTAGTTCTAAAATCAGTGATGGTGCTAATGAACTAGAATACAAAGAAAATGTTCCTGTCATTGAGTTTAAAAATGTCAGCTTTTCATATGATGAGGGAGAATATGCTATCGAAGAAATTTCATTCCAACTCAATAAAGGAGAAATGCTTGGCATTATCGGTGGAACAGGAAGCGGTAAATCTACAATTGCAAACCTTATTGGCAGATTTTATGATGCTACACAGGGAGAGGTTATGCTTTATGGGAGAAATGTTAAAGAATATAGCTTAAATTCACTGCGAAAAGCGATTGGAATTGTTCCGCAAAGGGTAGCTCTATTTTCAGGCACAATATCAGGAAATATGAAATGGGCAAAGCCTGATGCCACCGAATCTGAAATTATTGATGCGCTAAAAACTGCACAAGCATGGGAATTTGTAAGCAATTTAGAAAATGGAGTATATTCAGAAATATTACAGGGTGGAAAGAATTTTTCAGGTGGGCAAAAGCAACGCCTGACCATTGCTAGAGCATTAGTCAGCAAGCCTCCTATCCTAATTTTAGATGATAGCATGAGTGCTCTTGACTATGCAACAGACCTTTCTTTAAGAAAAGCTATAAACGAAAATCTGAACGATACTGCATTAATTATGATAACTCAGCGCTCGACTTCCATAAAAAATGCTGATAAGATTATTGTTCTAGATGATGGCAAAATTGTCGGCATGGGAACACATGACGAACTTTATGACTCGTGTGAAATTTATAAAGAAATCTGTGATACTCAGGGGGAGGCAAGAAAATGAAAAAGGTTTTTAAGCGTATTCTATCATATTCAAAGCCGTATTTACCCTATCTGATTTCAGCAATAATTAGTGCGTTGATAGGAACTCTACTCTCCCTTTTTACACCTGTCTTTATTGGTGACGCTGTTGATTTAATTGTGGGAAAAGAAAATGTCGACTTTGTTGGATTAAGAAAAATTGCTATCATTATTACTATTACAATACTGATAAGCATTGTTTTTCAATGGATTGCAGGAGTCAGCTCTAGTCACCTTGCTTTTAAAACTGCACGAGATATTCGCTGTGAGCTGTTTGAAAAGCTAAATGAAGTGCCATTAAAATTTATTGACGGAAATTCAAGGGGAGATTTAATAAGCAGAGCTGTTAACGATATTGAGATACTTTCAGATGGACTTGTGCAAATCTTTACACAATTTTTTACAGGTATTGTAGCTATTTTAGGTACCTTAGGTTTTATGCTTACTATAAATTTTAAAATAACTATTGTTGTTGTATTAATAACTCCACTCTCCTTGCTTGTAGCTGCAAAAATTACTAAAGCCTCACATAATGCATATAAAAAGCAGTCAGAATTAAGAGGAGATGCTGGTGGTTATATTGAAGAAATGATAGGTAATCAAAAAATTGTAAAAGCATTTTCTTATGAAAAAAGGGCTGAAGAAAGCTTTGATAAAATAAATAAGGATTTGTGTGAAATCGGAGTAAAGGCTACATTTTACAGTTCTACTACAAATCCAAGTACACGATTTGTAAATGGTCTTATTTATGTTTCAGTTGGTGTGGCTGGTGCTTTGGCTGCTATAAATGGAAAATTATCCATCGGACAACTTTCCAGCTTTTTAACATATTCAAACCAATATACAAAACCTTTTAATGAAATATCAGGTGTAGTTGCAGAATTACAAAATGCAATAGCTTCTGCTGAAAGAGTGTTCAACATCATTGATGAGCCGTCTGAATCATCCGATAAGAATTTACCAAACCTAGTAGATTGTAATGGTAATATAGAACTAAAAAATGTTTCATTCTCCTATGTGCCTGAAAAAAAACTTATCAAGAACTTTAACCTAAATGTTAAGGCTGGGCAAAGAATTGCTATTGTAGGCCCCACTGGTTGTGGTAAAACAACAATTATTAATCTATTACTACGATTTTACGATATCGATAATGGTGAGATAAAAATCTCCGGGCAAAATATTAACAAGATTACAAGAAACAGCTTACGTTCTACCTATGGAATGGTTTTACAGGATACATGGCTCTTTTCTGGTACTATCGCTGAAAATATTGCATACGGTAGAATTGAAGCTACAAGAGAAGAAATTATTGCAGCTGCAAAAGCTACTCATGCTCACGGATTTATAAAAAGACTACCCCAAGGCTATGATACCATAATCAATGAAGACGGCGGAAGTCTTTCACAAGGACAAAAACAGCTTATAAGTATTGCCAGAATAATGTTGACAAACCCTCCTGTTCTAATTCTTGATGAGGCTACAAGCAGTATTGATATCCGTACAGAACAGCGTATACAAAGAGCCTTCGAAAAACTAATGAAAAATAAAACAAGCTTTATTATCGCTCATAGGCTTTCAACTATCCGTAATGCAGATATGATACTTGTAATGAATAACGGCGATATCATAGAACAGGGTAACCACGAAGAACTTATATCCAAAAATGGTTTTTACGCCAACCTATATAACAGTCAGTTTGAAACCTAGTAAAGCCTGCTCTCACTTATGTGGGAGCAGTTAACATTTGCTTAATTACAAATACTCAGTATAAAATTTTTTATAAGATAATATTAATATTTTAAAATTCCCCTTGACAAAATGATTTTTATATGATAGAAT
>JAAYPV010000015.1 GCA_012519635.1 Clostridiales bacterium | reverse complement strand
TGATGTAGATAAAACAGTTTACTCCAATCCAGATACAGACAATGTAACACTTGTTATGAATAATGTTAATATCGCAAACAAAGATTCTTCTCCGATATATGTTGAAAGTATTAAAGACAAATGCACAATTGAACTTGCTAAGGGTACTACAAACTATATAACAGACGGCTCAACAAGAACAGATACCACCATTGAGGGTGCAATCTACTCAAAGGATGACTTGAATATTAAAGGTTCGGGCACGCTAATTGTTAAGGCAAATTACCTTGATGGCATCGTTAGCAAAGATGATTTGAAAGTAAAGAACGGCAATATCCAGATTACCTCCGCTGACGATGGCTTAAGAGGTAAGGATTCAGTTACAATTGAAGGCGGTTCCGTAAACATTACCGCATCCGGTGATGGTATTGTTTCAACAAATACTGAAGAAACCACTAAGGGATATATTAATATACTCGGCGGGGATATCACAATCAAAGCAGCAAATGACGGTATTAAGGCTGAAACTAATGTTAATATAAGCGGTGGCAATTTCAATATCTACACATATCAGGGAAGCAAATTCTCAGGCTATGCTACAACTAACAGTGCTAAGGGAATCAAGGCTGTTTCTGATATAACAATCAGTGGCGGTACATTTGTAATTGATTCCTCAGACGATTGCCTACATTCAAACGGAACATTGAATATATCAGGCGGAACATTCACTATGGCAACAGGTGATGATGGAATTCACGCTGATACAGATATAATAATAAACAGCGGTACAATTGAAATCACTAAATCTTATGAAGGAATCGAAGGGAGCAATATCACTATAAATGACGGCACAATCCGTATTACAGCAAGTGATGACGGCTTAAATGTAGCTGGCGGTGATGGTTCGGCAACTAAAGGTCCCGGCGGCTGGGGTCAAGGCTCATTTGTTACAACAAATTCCGCATTGAATATCAACGGAGGTTATATATATATTGATGCATACGGTGACGGACTTGATTCAAACGGTGTATTAAATATGAACGGAGGACTTGTAATAGTAAACGGTCCAACAAATGACGGAAACAGTGCTGTTGATTCAGACGGTGCAATCACCGCAACAGGTGGTACAGTAATTGCCGTTGGAAGCTTAGGAATGGCTATGGGACCTAACTCATCAGCATCAACACAAAGTTCAATTCTTACAAATGTTTCTGTAAATGCAGGAACACTTATAAATATTTCCGATTCAACAGGAAAAAGCGTGCTTACTTTCAAGCCTTCAAAAAATATAAGATCAATAATGTTCACATCTCCAGATTTAGTAACCAGTCAAACATACACAATCTCAACTGGTGGAACATACACTGGCGGGACAAATGTTGACGGCTACTATACAGGTGGCACATATTCAGGTGGCTCAACCGTTGCAACTGCAACTGCAGCACTGGTTGTATCGGGCGGCGGAATGAGACCCGGACCTCGTTTCTAATTGATATTTAAAACCATAATTTTATCAGATTCCCTTCTATATTATAAAAAGCACTCATGGATTGACACTTTAACCTATGAGTGCTTGTATTTTGTCTGTAATTTAAAGCAATCTTCACTATAATTTAAAGCAATTTATTAAAAGATTTTATCAAATATACAATTGACAAAGTGACAAGTTGTCACTTATAATATAAAGGTGATGGCAATATACATTTTAAGGGGGTAATAATGTATGCCAACATCAACCTTTTTAAATTTGCCTCCGAAAAAACATAAAAAAATTATTGCAGCAATTAAAAACGAACTGGCACGAGTCCCCTTTGATAAGGTTTCCATTAATAAAATTGTTCAGGAAGCTGGTATATCAAGGGGGAGTTTTTACCAATACTTTGAAGACAAAACTGATATGCTAAATTATATCCTGTCCGACTACTACACACAGATGCTTTGGGATATAAAAAAAAGTCTTAGAGATAACAATGGTGACATTTTTAAAATGTTCGGGGATATATTGGATTTTACAATACAGTTTGTTGACAAAGAAAAAATTAATGGTTTTTGCAATAATCTTTTTTCTGATATAAAGATTATTGCAGATATCTTTTCAAAGCACTCACCATGTACTACAATAATTGAGGCTTATAACTCAATTAAAGATGATGTAAATCTTGATTTGCTTGAGCTTAACAGCAAAACAGATTTTCTGCATATGTTTGAAATTCTGCTCTCTGTTTCAAGAGATGCGGTAGTCGAGCTGTTTCTAGATACATCTGAATACGAAGCTATTAAAGCTAAATATCTAAATAAATTGGAACTTCTAAAAAGAGGCTTTCAAAGAAGGAGTTGCTAAATGTTTGAGTTAAAAAACATTAAAAAGATCTATAAAGTAGGCGATGTCGAGACAAAGGCTCTGAATGGAATAAGCGTTGCATTTAGGGAAAAGGAATTTGTTGCAATTCTTGGAACAAGTGGTTCCGGAAAAACCACTGCACTTAATATTATAGGTGGACTTGACCGCTATGATTCTGGCGATTTTATCGTTAAAGGCAAGAGTACAAAGAATTTTACAGATAAGGACTGGGACGCTTATCGTAATAACTCTGTTGGATTTGTATTCCAAAGCTATAATCTTATCACTCATTTAAGTATAGTAGCAAATGTTGAGCTTGGAATGACGCTTAGTGGAGTTTCAAAGTCTGAAAAACGCAAGCGTGCAATTGATGTTCTTACAAAGGTTGGATTAAAGGACCATTTGCATAAAAAACCAAACCAACTTTCAGGAGGACAAATGCAGCGTGTTGCAATTGCAAGAGCACTTGCAAATGACCCTGAAATATTACTTTGCGATGAGCCAACAGGTGCCTTAGACTCTGCTACCAGTGTGCAGATTTTAGACCTTATAAAAGAGGTTGCAAAAGACAAACTGGTAATCATGGTAACTCATAATCCTGACTTGGCTGAAAAATATGCGGATAGAATTATTAAATTTGAGGACGGTAATATCATCTCCGACTCACATCCTCATATTGAAAAGCCAAAAGAAGATGATTTTAAGCTAACCAAAACAAGTATGAGCTTTTTTACAGCTCTAGGGCTTTCATTCAATAACCTTAAAACCAAAAAAGGTCGTACATTCCTTACTGCATTTGCTTCAAGTATCGGTATTATCGGAATTGCGTTGATTTTAAGCCTTTCAACAGGCTTCCAGATTCAAATTGATAAGTTCCAAGAAGATGCAATGAATGAATTCCCTATTCAGATTTATCAATCATCAACTACTGCAAATATTGAAAATATTGAAGGCTATCAAGATGCAACAATGAAACAGATGATGGGTACGCCCGAATATGCTGATACTGATGAAATTTATCTATTCGATTCAACAGAATTGTTTGTAAAGCATACCAATAAGTTTGATAAGGAGTTCATAGACTATCTTAACAATATTGACCCTGAGATTTGCAGTAAAATAGGAAATCTTAATCTTGTTTCCATGAATCTTCTTCGCAAAGTCGACGGAGAAGTTAAGCCTGTTTCACTAAAAAGTCCTGATTCCATTTCACTTGAATATACTGACATGAGCTCTTATCCAAAAAACCTGGGCGATAGCAAAGAATCATATCTTACTGAAAACTATGACCTGCTTGCAGGAAGCTATCCTGAAAAGCCAACAGATTTAATATTGCTTGTTGATACCAAAAACAGAATTGATTTACACACATTAAAGGCACTTGGTTTTGATGTTGAAGGCAAGAAAACCTTCAGCTTTGACGAAATAATCGGAACAGAATTTGTATCCGTTCCTAATGATGTGTACTATGCAAAAACCGAATTTGGAACATTTTTACCTGCTACAAATTATGATGAAATGTATAAAAATGAAAATAACATTCATTTGAAAATAACAGGTATCGTCAGAGTTAAAAAAGATGTAAAAATCGGCCTGCTAGCAACTGGAATTGTTTATGACGATGAGCTATCCTCATTGATTCTAAAAAATACATTGGATTCCGAAATAGTAAAGGCTCAAAAGAAATCAGACAAAAATGTATTCACAATGGCTGATATAACAGAAGACGAAAAATCAATGATTTTGGCAACACTAGGTGGAGATTCCACTCCATTCTTAATCACAGTTTATCCAAAGGATTTTGAAGCAAAGGATAAGGTTACCGCTTATTTAGATGAGTATAACAAGGACAAATCCGATGAGGATAAGATTCTTTATATTGACCTTGCAAGCTCTATTTCAGATATGACTGGCGGTATAATGGACGCAATTACAATTGTTCTTATCGCGTTCGCAGCAATTTCACTTGTTGTAAGCCTTATCATGATTTGCATTATCACATATACATCTGTATTGGAAAGAACAAAGGAAATTGGTATCTTAAAGGCACTTGGTGCAAGAAAGAAGGATATTACACGCGTGTTTGACGCTGAAACCTGTATTTTAGGTGTATTTTCAGGATTATTAGGTGTAGGACTTGCAGCAATTGGTACAATACCTATAAATATATTTATCGAAGATATGACTGGAGTTAAAGGTGTAGCCTTCCTAAATCCTATACATGGTGTAATGCTCATCATTATCAGTACTGTTTTAACAATGTTGGGCGGACATATACCAGCACGAATGGCATCTAAGAGAGACGCTGTTGAGGCATTGAGAAGTGAATAAACCAAAACTATCCACAATTTTTGTGGATAGTTTTTTATTATAAGTATTTTATTGACAATGATTCCACCATATAATATAATTATGTAACAAATTATTTAAGGTGGTATTTAAGAATGGCAAAAAGAAAACGCTTTGAAACTGATTTTTTTGTAAATCGTCCCGATGCCGATGAATTCATAAGCTTTATTATTTAGGACTTCTTTTATAAAGAGGGTTTTACTTATATGGAGTATAAAGATGAATATGTCTGTAAAAAGGAAATGGTTGGCTAGCCTTCCCTCATTTTATTAAAATCGACTACTCAAACGGATATGTCCATATTGAAGCATGGCTAAAAAAAGTCCTTATCCCCAGCGTATACTATGGCGAATTGAACCTTAAAGGTCCTTATGCCATACTTGCCAAGCAGCAACTGTCTCTTTAATTCTTGGTCTTTGCGGAATTATAGGTATTATTTTCCGTTTATTGGAGTGATTTTATGTTCTCTTGGAATTACTAACGCCAAGAAGGGAATAAAATCCTCTGCAAAAGGTATTGCAACAGCTGGTATGGCTATTTCTATAATTTTTCTTGTCCTCTCTGTTTTCATGTGGTTTTTAAATTTGATGCTTGCAATTTAAAATTAACTTGCAGCCTAAAATCGTTTAATAATTGAATTGTTGTAGATAAACTTTCTGAAAAGAAAAAATAAAGTTAAACCTATTATGAAATTTTACTTGACAACCTGAAAACTTTAGGTTATAATGTAGAAAAATTAATTTTTGCAGGGGTACTGTTAAAGTTGAGAAGGCATGTGCCTAACCCTTTGAACCTGTCAGTTAATACTGTTGTAGGGAGCAAATTGTTACTTAATATGGTAATTGAGATGCTTTAACTATTGCAGTTAAAGCATCTTTTAGTTTCAGAATATAAAAATGGAGGGTAAGAAATGGATATTAGAGAAAAAGTCGCAATGCTTTCAGAAGAAATAAGAGAAAAGTCTCCACTTATACATAATATCACAAATTATGTTACAGTAAATGACTGTGCTAATGCAGTTCTGGCAATCGGAGCCTCACCTATTATGGCTGATGATATAGGGGAGGCCGCTGATATCACAGCTATTTCATCTGCACTTGTTATTAACATTGGTACACTTAACAGGCATACTATACCATCAATTTTTGAGGCAGGCAAGAGGGCAAATGAGATTGGAATTCCTGTTGTATTTGATCCAGTAGGCGCTGGAGCATCATTGCTCAGAAATAATACATCAAGGGAGATTGTTGAAAATATCAAGCTATCCATAATTCGAGGAAATCTGTCTGAGGTTTCATTTATAGCTGGACTTGAGGTCTCCACTAAAGGCGTTGATTCATCAGAGGCTGATTCAACAAAATATGATGCAGTCGATATTGCAAAATCAGTTGCTAAAAAATTAAACTGCATAGTAGCAATCACTGGTGCGACAGATATTATAACAAATGGGAAAACGCTTGTTAAAATCAAAAATGGGCATAAAATGCTTTCAAGGGTTACAGGGACAGGCTGTATGACAACTGCGTTAGTAGGCTCATTTGCAGGAGCAACTGATGATTATTTAACAGCAGCAGTGGCTGGAGTTGCGTCAATGGGTATTGCCGGAGAAATAGCCTATGAAAAATGCGGCAGAATTGGTACAGGTAATTTTCATATTGCAATAATTGATGCATTGAGCAATCTTAACTCCGATACAATAAAGGAAAGAGCTTTATTTGAGGTTTCCTTTGATTAATTGAAAAAAATATGCTATTATAAATATGTTCCTTACATAAAGGGCCATATTTATTTTTTTGCAAACATAATTTTTAAGTTTGATTTAATAAAAGTATGCGATAATATAGACAGAAAACAAAAAGGAGGTCTGCTTATGCGAATACTTATTGTTGAAGACGAAATTGCACTTGCAGAAGCCTTAGCACAAATTTTTCACAAAAATAAATATACAGCAGATATCTGTAATGACGGCATAAGCGGTTTTGACAATGCCTTAACAGGAGTCTACGATATAATTATACTTGATATCATGCTTCCTAAAATGAACGGCTTTGATGTTTTAAAAAAAATCCGTCTTAAAAAAATAACCACTCCTGTACTAATTTTAACTGCAAAGGACGAGGTTGCTGATAAGGTTTACGGGCTTGATATTGGTGCTGATGACTATATTACAAAGCCTTTTTCAACTAATGAACTACTTGCAAGAGTTCGTTCGCTTTACCGAAGGAAAGCAAATATCGTCTGTGAAAGTACACTTAATTTCTCAGATATATCGCTCAACCTTTCCACCTATGAGTTAAGCTGTAGTAATAAATCAGTTAAGCTGGGGCTGAAGGAGTACGGCATAATGGAGATTCTCATTGAAAATGGTAACAGAATCATAAGTAAGGAAACTCTTATTGAAAAAATCTGGGGCTATGAATCAGATGCGGAATACAATAATGTAGAGGTATATATTTCCTTTCTGAGAAAAAAGCTATTGCATATCAACTCTAAGGTAGCAATTAAAACAGTCAGAGGAGTCGGTTACTGTCTGGAGGAAGTCTAATGATAAAAAAATTAAGGCTTAGGTTTCTTGTTGTAAATATGGCAATACTTACAACCGTACTAATTTCCGTTTTAGTAGGAATATTCGTGCTTATGTATAGCTCTGAGGTCAGCCAGTCCGAAGAAATCATGCACGCAACCTTAGAACGCTATTCAAATATGGCTGGTAATCAGCGTAAATCCTTCGAACCACCTAAAAACAGCCCTGCTTTAAATCATAAAGAAGATGCATCTGTAAACTCGTCTAATCGACCTAATGCTATGCCTCAAAAACCGCCTGATTCTATGGACAATAAACAGAAAAAAAATTTAGTGGGAGATACAATTTATATCAGCCTATCAAAGGACAAGCAGATTGAATATGTTCACTTTCAATACTTAGAATCATATACCTCCGACCAAAGCTTTATTGAAAGCATTGCATCTGCAGCTTTTAAAAGTGGTAAAAGCAAGGGCAAATTTGAAGTTTCCGACATAGACTTTAGATACATCTATGAAAAAAACCCGAACGGTTATAAACTGGTTGTGCTTAATCGTTCAATGGAACTTTCAACGCTTGGAAGGCTGCTTATAACCTTCACTATAATCGGTGCTATATCCATAGTTCTGTTATTGGGAATGAGCTTTCTACTTGCAAACTGGACAATAAAACCGATTGCAATTGCATGGGATAAACAGAAACAATTCGTTGCCGACGCATCACATGAATTGAAAACCCCGTTGACAGTAATTGCTGCAAATACAGATGTTGTACTTGCAAACGAAGATGACCTTGTCAAAAACCAATCGAAATGGCTTATGTATATAAAGGAAGAAACAAACCGCATGTCTAAAATTGTAACAAATCTTTTGTATATTGCAAAGTTTGATGCTAATAACAAGAAACCTGTTTTTGAAAAAATCAATCTTGGGCATCTTATTTTAGGAGTATGCTTGGTGTTTGAACCATTGATTTTTGAAAACGGCAAGATACTTGAAACCGATATTTCAAATGATATTGAATATTTTGGTGACGAAGATGAGTTAAAACATCTTGCAACAATTCTGATTGACAACGCATTAAAATATTCCAGTAAAAGTTCAGAAATAACAGTACAACTAAAGGAAGAAAACAAACGAATACGCTTTGAGGTTTCAAACAAGGGCTCAACCATACCTAATAAGCATTTAGAACATATTTTCGAACGCTTTTATCGGATTGATGAATCCCGTAACAGAAATACTGGTGGCTCTGGACTTGGTTTGAATATCGCAAAATCGATAGTTGAAAGGCATAAGGGTAGTATCAGCGTTAAATCCAAAGACAATAAAGCGACATTCACAGTTCTCTTGTAAAAGCTAATGCAATGGTGCCTACTCTCTCAAGCTCCCATATTTTTTTTAAAACCTAAACAAAAATGCAAGACTTTTGTCTTGCATTTTTTAATCATAAACCTTGCTTTCATTTCTTGATAATACCAATGTAATATTAAGATTTCCGTTAAGAGTTCTCAACTCATCAATAAACTTCTTCTGGTCCGCATTCTTGTCAAGTTCAATCGAATAAACTAAATCAAAAAGGCTACCGAATTGAACAGTCTTAACGCGATTTAAATTCCAGTCAGTTGTGTATTTATCAAGCACTTCATCAAACAAGCCATTATAATTTAAATTCTCAGGTATAGTTATTTTCAAAGTCATATGTGTTGCCGGCGGAGTTCCATAATTTGTTTTGTGTAGGATAATAGTAAGAATGCTTAGTAGTATAAAGAACACAAAGCCATACCCCAAATATCCTAAACCACACGCAAGCCCCACCGCAAGTGAGAAAAAGATAAAGCAGATATCACTTGGGTCACCCGCTGCACTTCTGTACCTCACAAGGGAAAAAGCACCCGCTAAGCTGAATGCTCTCGCGATATTATCACCTATTAACAAAATAATTATTGCAATCATTGGTGGCAACATTACAATTGTAATTATATAGCTTTTTATAAAGTTTTCTTTCCTATGCACATATAAATACAAGGCACTTATAAGAAACCCTAAAACTATCGCTGCAATAATAATCAAAAGCATACGCCCTATTGTAAGGGATACGCCCTCACCAAATACCGTACCAAAAATTTTATCAAGCATAGGTCTTAATTCTCCTGTTCTCTTTATTAATATTATTATAAACAAATGTAGCATAAGCTCTGCCATATTTTGAAAAGCTGGTTTTATAAATTTTAAGCTCCGCCAACTTTTCACAAAGCCACATTGGAACTGAATTCGATATTTTTACCTCCATAAGATGCTGGTCAGGTAAAATAATCTGATTACCATAGCTTTTCGATGCCAATGACAAATCTTTACGACGCTCTGTAATTTCCCTATCAAAGGTAAGGCGGAAGGAATTATCGTATTTCCCGAAAAAAGCATACCGCTGATAGCTTATGTATTGTGCTGGTGCAACATCATATCTTCGTAAAAATGCATCGATTTCGCTAAAAACCTGCTGCTGTATGTATTTATCCGTTTCTGGCTTTATTCCCTTTGTCAAATATTTTTCAGCTTCCTGCAGGGTCATTACAACACGCCTTTTAGCAACCACTCCGCCAATTTTCTTTTTTATTTCCAAAAAAACTGTATCATCAGGCTTAGCAGGCGAAAAATAGCTTCTCAACCGTATTTTTTCCTTATAATATGGCTTTGCAAGGGATTCTCTTATCAGATAGCTGTCAGCAGTGTCGTAATAGATATTATAAACACCATACTCCCTGCCACCCACGCAATAGGAATCAGGAACCATATGCTCCTCTATTGCTGGAATAAGTGCCTCAAACTGTTCGTCGTTAATTAGGAACTTAATTTCTTTGCGTTTAAATGTAGCAATAGCCATAGCTTATCCTCCTTCCATATTTTATTCTTTTATTAAATTATACTTACAGTAACTTAAATTAATCTTAAAAGGAGTGAAATTAGTATAAAGTTATAGTTAAAATTATATAAACCACCCTCGTTTTTGTTTAAATCTTTTTATATATTATTGAAAATAGTAAAAACATTTGACTTTAAGCGCTAACTCCTACACATCAAGATTTTACAAAAAAGTGAATCCCAAAAAGGAATTCACTTTACAGATAAGACATCTATAAGGTTTACAAGGAATCTGAGGTCTAGCAAGCCTCAGACACAATTAGTAGGCATTACCCCAATAAACCATGCTTTTAGCAGGCTTTCCACAGCAAACACATATATCTGAAAGCTGTTCCTGTTCAAATGGAATACAGCGTGAGCCTACACCGGTTTTCTCCTTAACCAAGTCCTCACAAGCCTCATCTCCACACCACATCGCCTTAACAAAGCCGTCACCTTTTTCATTCAAAACCTGAATTATTTCATCAATTGTTGTGCAGGCATATGTGCGTTTTTCCTTGTTTTCAAGTGCCTTTTCATATAACCCTTTATTAACTTCATCAAGCTTCGTTCTCACTGTCTCAACTAATTCGTTCAGTTTTACAATGGTTTTCTCACGATTATGCCTTGTTACAATCACGCATTGTCCGTTTTCAATGTCCTTAGGGCCAATCTCAATTCTTACAGGTACACCCTTCATTTCATATTCTGCAAACTTCCAGCCAGCAGAATTATCACTGTCATCAAGCTTTACTCTGTAATCAGCCGATAGCCTTTCCTTCAACTCATTAGCCTTTTCCAAAACACCCTCTTTATGCTGTGCAATCGGAATGATAACAACCTGAACAGGAGCAACTGCAGGTGGCAGAACAAGCCCGTTATTATCACCATGAGTCATAATTATAGCACCGATAAGCCTTGTAGTAACACCCCATGAAGTCTGATGAGGATAAACCTGTTTATTTTCCTTGTCGGTGTATGAAATTCCAAATGCCTTTGCAAAGCCGTCGCCAAAATAGTGTGAGGTACCTGCCTGCAACGCTTTTCCGTCGTGCATCAATGCCTCAATAGCGTAGGTTGATACTGCACCAGCAAATTTATCGCTCTCAGTTTTAACACCCTTAATCACAGGCATAGCAAGATATTTTTCACAGAATTCAGCATAAACATTAAGCATCTTTTCTGTTTCTTCAATAGCCTCTTCAGCAGTCGCATGAATTGTATGCCCTTCCTGCCACAAAAACTCCCTTGAACGCAAGAAAGGACGGGTGGTTTTTTCCCATCTTACAACGCTTACCCATTGGTTATACAGCTTTGGCAAATCACGATATGAGTGTATGATATTTGCATAATGCTCACAAAAAAGTGTTTCAGAAGTAGGACGGACACATAAACGCTCCTCTAATTTTTCACTTCCACCATGAGTAACCCATGCAACCTCAGGTGCAAAACCTTCAACATGGTCCTTTTCCTTTTGCAAGAGGCTTTCTGGAATAAACATAGGCATACATACATTTTCATGCCCCGTAGCCTTAAACATTCCGTCAAGAATCCTCTGAATATTCTCCCAGATAGCATAGCCATAAGGGCGGATAACCATGCACCCTTTAATGCTTGTATACTCAATAAGCTCTGCTTTTTTTACAATATCAGTATACCATTTAGCGAAGTCCTCCTCCATAGAGGTAATTTCTTCAACCATTTTCTTGTTATCTTTAGCCATCATTCTCATCCTTATTATTCAAATTTTCTTTATCATCTTCAGCAGTTTGAGCATCATAAATCCCTTTAACCCCATAGTAATTTTCATCAGATTTTTTAAGGGTATCATTTTGCTTAATCAGATTAGCAATATATGGAGTCAATATCGCTACAACGAAAACCAAGCCCAAAATGCCAAAAAACAGTAAGCCGAATTTAAGTATTAAATTTAAAGTTCCTGTGTCGACCATAGCTGCTCCTTTACAATATCATATTAATAATTATATCATACTTTATACAAAATTCAAGTGTTTTTTATACAATATAAAAAGCAGGGCAACCCCCTGCTTAATAAGTAAAATATATACTAATTCAAACTCATTTCCACTATATCTGTGCTGAATAGTTTGGAGATTCCTTAGTGATATATATATCATGTGGATGACTTTCCTTCAATCCAGCACCAGTTATCTTGATAAACCTTGCCTTTTCATGTAATGTTGAAATATCCTTGCATCCACAGTAACCCATACCTGAACGAATTCCTCCTGCAAGCTGGAAGATTGTATCTGCCAATGCTCCCTTATATGGAACACGACCCTCAACGCCCTCTGGAACAAGCTTCTTGGAATTTTCCTGGAAATATCTATCCTTGCTTCCAGCCTCCATAGCTGCAAGGCTACCCATTCCTCTGTAAACCTTAAACGAACGGCCCTGAAAAATCTCCATTGCGCCAGGTGCTTCCTCACAGCCTGCAAGCAATGAACCTAGCATAACAACATTTGCACCTGCTGCAAGAGCCTTAACTATATCTCCTGAATATTTTATGCCACCATCAGCAATTACAGGAATTCCATGCTTTTCTGCAACACAAGCAACATCATAAACAGCAGTGATTTGTGGAATACCAATACCAGCAATAACACGAGTTGTACATATTGAACCAGGACCAATTCCCACCTTCAATGCATCTGCACCTGCAGCAATAAGGTCCTCTGCAGCCTCAGCAGTTGCAATATTTCCAGCAATAACAGGAATATGAGGAAATGCCTCTTTTACCTTTTTAACACTTTCAATAATATTTCTGCTATGTCCATGTGCAGAATCCAGAACCAGAACATCAACCTGTGCATCTATCAACGCACCTGCTCTATCAAGTATGTCTCCAGTTACACCGATTGCTGCACCACAAAGCAATCTTCCTCTACTATCTCTTGCAGAATTTGGATACTGAACAGCCTTTTCAATATCCTTGATAGTAATAAGTCCTTTTAATTTACCTTCCTCATCAACGAGAGGAAGCTTTTCTATTTTATGCTTTCGCAAAATCTCCTGTGCTTCTTCTAAAGTTGTTCCAACAGCGCCTGTAACAAGATTATCTTTAGTCATAACATCGCCGATTTTTGTACTGAAATCAGTTAAGAAGCGCATATCGCGGTTAGTGATAATACCAACGAGTTTGCCTGAACCGTCAACAATTGGAACACCTGAAATTTTATATTTCGCCATCAACTCATCTGCATCATAAACATAGTGATTTTCTGTTAATGAGAACGGGTTAACGATAACTCCATTTTCTGAGCGTTTAACCTTGTCCACCTCATCGACTTGTTTTTCGATGCTCATATTCTTATGAATGATACCAATTCCGCCTTCTCTTGCAATCGCGATAGCCATTTTGGATTCAGTAACTGTATCCATCGCTGCTGTCATAATTGGTGTATTAAGCTTTATGTTGCCAGCGAGTTTTGTTTCAAGGTTAATCATATCTGGTGTAACATCTGATTTTGCCGGAATAAGCAAGACATCATCAAAGGTTAGTCCTTCTTTTTGAAATTTACCTTTTTCATCTGTTAACATAAGAAATCCTCCTATTTTTTTTGAAGACAAAGAGCATAAAATTTATTATTCTTTTAATAATACAACTTTTATTAAGTTTTGTCAATGGTAATTTAAATTCTTTGCCCTATCACAATAGTACAATTTTAACTCATTTCTTTAGATTTTTCTTCTACTTTCTTGGGTTTTTTGCCTAGGTAAGTCTTTATGTTTATTTCCTTGCTCATACAAGGAAATGTATAAAAATAATTATTTCAAAAGCATGAGTAGCATAAATTAATTCAAAAAACAGAAATAAAATCCCTCAAAAAACATATTTTCCCCACAACAATGAATAAACTTATATAACAGATACCAAATATAAAGGTTTCTTAAAATTAAGGAGGTCAAATCATGAAAAAATATCTTTCAATAGTCGCTATTTTTTCTTGTCTGCTACTGGGTATCCCCAGCGTCGTTCTTCTTAAATCAGCTGCCTACTCCCCAAAACCATCTAAAACAACTTCCTCGTCCCCTCAATCAGCCACAGCAACTGCTACCTCCAACACTCCAGCAAAAACTGTTCCAATAACCGATACCTATCTTGTTCTTGACATAACAACGGGTGAAGTTACCGAAATCAGCGTCCGTGATTACATAATAGGTTCTGTCTGTGCTGAAATGCCCGCAACATTCCACGAAGAAGCACTGAAAGCACAAGCCATCGCTTCACATACATATGCAGAACGACAAAAAATCAGAGAGCTTGAAAATCCTACCCCCGAACTTGGCGGTGCATACTTCTCAAACGATAGCAGTAAATATCAGGCATACTTCACTCAAAACCAGGCTAAACAATTCTATGGGGATAATTATGATTTATATTATAGCAAAATCTCAGCAGCTGTTGATGAAGTCATAAATGAAATTCTAGTATACGAAGATGTTCCAATCATTGCAGCATTTCATTCTCTTTCAACAGGAAAAACCGAAAGTGCTGAAAATGCGTGGGGTAGCTCAGTGGACTACCTTGTTCCCGTTGACAGCTCCCATGATATATTAGCACCCAAATATTTAGAGGAATACAGATTTACTCCTCAAGAAATATCAGAACGCCTCAAGTCAGCATATCCTAATATAACCCTTAATGGTGAGGAAAGTGAATGGATAAAGATAGATGAAAAAACAGAATCTGAAACAGTAAAAAGTGTTTCAGTAGGTGGAATAAGTATAACTGGCATGGATTTCAGAGCCATTTTCTCACTAAGGTCTGCAGCCTTTGATATAAAATATGAAAATTCACTTTTCACTATAACAACAAAAGGCTATGGACATGGAGTCGGCATGAGTCAATATGGCGCAAACTCAATGGCAAATGAGGGAAAAACCTATGAGCAGATACTTATGCACTATTACAAGGGGGCAGAAATCGTCAAAACAAAGTAACTAAACACTCTCTTTCCTTTCAATATAAATAAATTCGGTCTCGCCTTACAATTGGCTTGACCGAATTTATTGTTTTTTACTCTACCTTCTCAACCTTCATAAGATTAGTTGTTCCAGCAACTCCAAGAGGAACACCAGCTGTAACAACAACCCTATCACCCTTCTTGACATATCCAGCCACCTTCGCAGCATCAGTTGCTACCTTAAAAAGCTCGTCCGTATTATCCTTTTCAGGAATTAACAAAGGTGTCACTCCCCAAGACATATTCATTTGCCTACATACAGTTTCGTTTGTAGTACAGCTTATAATTGGTGATAGAGGTCTGAATTTTGAAATAAGTCTTGCTGTTTTGCCCGATTTTGTAACAGTGATAATAGCAGCAACATCTAAATCATGTGCTGTTGTTACTGTTGCATGAGCAATTGCATTTGCAACATTTGGATTCCTTTCATTCTCCCTACGCTCAAATCTTTTTCTGTAATCGATATCCTTTTCAGTTGTTCTAGCAATCAAGGCCATGGTTTTTACTGCTTCAACAGGATAAAGCCCTGCAGCAGTTTCACCAGAAAGCATGATAGCACTTGTTCCATCATAGATTGCGTTGGCAACATCGGTTATTTCTGCTCTTGTTGGTCGCAGATTTGTTATCATTGACTCAAGCATCTGTGTTGCGGTAATAACCTGTTTGCCCGCATTATACCCCTTTCTTATCAGCTTTTTCTGGATTGCTGGAATCTGTTCAAAAGGAATCTCAACACCCATATCTCCCCTTGCAACCATAATTCCATCTGCAACCTCAAGGATTTCATCTATATTCTCAACACCATCAGAATTTTCTATTTTTGCAATAATTCTAACATCATGCCAGCCAAGACTATGAGTAAACTTCCTCATATAATTGATATCAGCAGAAGTTCTTACAAAACTTGCTGCAATAAAATCAAAGCCCAGCTTAGCACCTATTTCAAGGTCATTCATATCCACTTCGCTTAAATAAGGCATACTCAAATAAACACCTGGCACATTAATTCCCTTGTTATCTGAAAGTACTCCCCCATGCACAACCTTGCAGATTACATCTGTTGCAGTAATTTTTTCAGCAACAAGCTCCACTGCCCCGTCATTAATGAGTATCTTTGTTCCCGAAATAATATCCTGAGGGAAATTTTTGAATGTAACACTTGCCTGTTTATCGTTACATTCTACATCATTTGTCGTCAATACATAGGTCTCGCCGTCCTTTATCTCAACCGGCTTACCATTCACAAATTTGCCAAGCCTTATCTCAGGACCCTTTGTATCAAGCATTGTTGCAACAGGAAGTCCTAACTCCTCACGAATTCTTTTTACCTGTTCAAATCGTCTTTTATGAACCTCATAATCACCATGTGAAAAATTAAATCTTGCAACATTCATGCCCGCAAGCATAAGTTCTCGGATTATATTATCATCATCCGTTGATGGTCCAACTGTGCATACAATTTTTGTTTTTCTCAAAATAATCTCCCCTTATTTTACAAACTAGCTTAAAATATAAAATCACCTTTACTGCTTTGATACCGCAACAGTCCAAGTCATTGGCTCCAATTTATAATCCGACATTGTCTGTGAAGCAAGACCCTGTCCGACAGGAATAATGTACTTCACAATAAAACCGTTCTTTTCCATCTCATCAATAAAGCCGTCCTTTTGCCAGAACACATCATAAATATTATATGAACCCCAGCCATGCTCAAGCTTTTGCTTTATTTCAAAATTAATATTGGGCACATCAAATATCAACAATCCGTTTTGCTTTAGATTTTGCTTTAATTTCTCATAAAGCTCTTTTCTCTTTGCATATTCAAAATGCCTTATATATCTAAATGTCGTAATAACATCAAATTTCCCATCAACATTATCATCAAAAAAGTCAGCATTAACAGTTTCAAGCCTGTCCAACTTATCCTCAAATCTCTTTCTGACAATTGAAAGCATCGCCTCTGAGCTATCAACAGCAGTACAATTGCCATACCTGAGGTTTTCCTGCAAAATCCTACCATCGCCACAAGCAATATCCAAAATTTTTAGGTCTGATTTATTAAAATAATCCTCAATAATAATATTAATTGATTTCCTTTCAAGCAAATCAAAGCAATTTTCTGGAAATGTTTCAAAGCGATTAGCATTATATGTCACCGCAACTTCATTGTTGCTGTAATACTCCCTCATCGCCTTTTGTCCTTTAACAAGATACTTATCATTCTGCCTTAATTGCCTATCCCATTCATGTAAAGTTACAACCCCACTAGGAATCTCAACCAACATCTCATTTTCAATCAGCTTCAGTGCATTTACCTCATCAAGATATGATACAAGCTTATCCTTATTTATCTCATTTTCATATTTTTCATAATTCTGAGCGGTAATTCGTATTGCCTCTGCGAGAGATTCAGCATTATTATCGGCAACCTCACCAATTCCACAGTACTCAACAACCTCTGAGACACCCGATACCCTTGTCGCAACGACAGGGATTCCGTTATGCATAGCCTCAAGCCCAGACAATGAGCATGCGTGGTTATAGTCAATATCCTTATATGGAATAAGTAGTATATCAATCTCAGAATAGAACCTGTTCATATCATATACGCCATATTCTACAACAGCATTAGTTGCATCCTTAATATCCTCTGGAACAGCAAGTGCCTCATTTCGCCATAAAATCTTAAAGGTAACCTCTGGCATGAGCTTTATTAACTCTCCAAGCAAGGTCATACCTCTATTCTCCATCTGTTCCTCGCCCATAGGTGATGACGCAAAGCCAACAACCAGCCTGCTGCTGTCAAAGGCTTTTCTTTTCACATTAAACTTTTCACTATTGTAATCCATAAACGGATATAGAATAACAGGCTCCTTGAATCCCGCCTTAACCATAATATCATAGGCAGTTTTAGATTGAACACAATATTTATGAATACCAAAGTCGTTAAGATGTGTAAGCTCCTCTATCAGGTTTCCATTAATGCCCTGCAAAGGATTTTGACCAGATAACTTTACAAGACTTCTGAACATGAGGAAGCTACCATTATCTATGAGTAAAATATTAGCGGTACTCTCGCAGAAAATGCAAAGCTGGGGATTAACCTCATCCATATAACTCCTAACCTTTGCAGAATCGAACATAGGAAGATAGGTTACCCCGTCCTTTTCTACTATGTCCGTAAAATCAGGCTCAATTGAAATCATTCTAGCATTGTAAATACTCTTATTTTTAAGCATTGTATATAATCCAAATGCCTCATTCCTGATTGCCTCCATGCCAAGAGAACCATATAGCCCAATACAGATAACAGCTATGGTACTACGTTGATGCCTGTACTTAATTAGGTCAAGCTCATTTTTAGCACCCTTCAAATAGCACTGCTCTATCTCTAAAAGAAGTCTTGCTGTTGCAGGCGAATCCTGACCCGCTCTCTTTAATGACGCAATCTTTTCGCCAAGTCCCGAATAACCATATGATGTTAATTCCTTTATTTCAGTCTTATTTACACCCTTTCTTATCTCAGGCTTAACATCAATCAGATAGTCCTCAATACCCTTATTGCCTTCATTTATGGCATTCTGTATTCGCTGTATATTATTGCTGTTGAGCGTTGACCTTAGCTTTACTGCATTAAATTCATTGAGCAATGCCTTGTAGCTGGCTTGAACAGTCGCAACTTCCATCACCAGATTTTCATTTTTTTTATAATAATCCTCAACCTTTAGCTGCGCCTGATACAATTCGTCAAGAGCATTGCTGACGCTGTCATTAAACTGATTCTGTTTTTCTCCAAACGGGTGTATATACCAGAAGCTCAGTTTGCGTCCTAATCGCTTTATCAATTTCTTTATTGGATTTTTTTCAGTAATTTCACAACCATTATAGGTTATTTTCTGCTCATCAATTCCTTTCACTCTTTATCCTCCACATTATCATAATAAAGACAACAAATTAATTGAAAGTCCATGTATGCTCAAGCCTTGCAATACCTACCTCCTGAACACTTGAATACACATTAAACCGGACTGCACGCGACTTATAGTCATATGCAAACATATCACAAGAACGAATGGCAATATCTATCCAGTATGAGCCCTCCACAAGATTCAGCTTTTCAAAATGACAGAGTATTTCACCGCTTTCATTCAGCTTAAACTCAATCCTTTCTCTTTGAGTGTTCGTTCCATAGCATTGAACATTATCCACCCTATAAAACAAAAGTCCGATTAGGGCATTGTCAATTTTTTCAGGATTAGCCTTGTAAGAGATTTTAAGCGTAACTTCTTCCCCAGCCCTAAAATTCTCTTTGGTATTCCCATCACTATCCAAAAGCTCTGCCTTGACTATTTCTGCTACAAACTCTTTCTCTTTTTCAGCGTCATCACCTTTAGATTCGCCTTTATCAGACTCCTTTGACTTATCCTGAATAACAGCAGTCTTTTTCTTATTCCCCATAAATTCCATATATTCAGCGTCATCACCTTTAGATTCGCCTTTATCAGACTCCTTTGACTTATCCTGAATAACAGCAGTCTTTTTCTTATTCCCCATAAATTCCATATATTCAGGGTGAACATCATTCGGCTTACCCATCATTCTGATTACGCCATTATCAATCCAGATTGAACGCTCACAAATCTGCTCAATCTGCGATAATGAGTGGGAAACAATTACTATCGTAGTTCCTTTAGCCTTGATATCCATCAGCTTGTCAAAACATTTTGACTGAAACGCTGCGTCTCCGACTGCAAGTATTTCATCAATAAGCAAAACATCTGCTTCAACATTTATCGCAACGGAAAATGCAAGTCGCATATACATTCCCGATGAATATGTTCTTACAGGATTCTCAATAAAGTCCCGTAGCTCCGAAAACTCAATAATATCATCAATCCTTGCATCTATTTCCTTTTTGGATAAGCCAAAAATCGCTGCATTAGTATAGATATTTTCGCGTCCCGTCATATCAGGATGAAAGCCAGCTCCAAGCTCAATAAGGCTTGAAACCCTACCCTTTATATCAATACTGCCGGAGGTAGGCTCTAAAATACCTGTCATCAGCTTAAGAAGCGTGCTTTTACCACAACCATTATGACCTACGAGCCCAACTGCCTTACCCTCTTCAACCTCAAAGCTGATACCGTTGAGAACACTACGCTCCTCATATTTGTTTCTGCTCCAGAAAAGCAATCTATCCTTTAAAGTATGTCCTTTATCGTAATAAACCTTAAATTTTTTATAAACATCATTAACCTGTATAATGCTCATATTCCACCCCCGAAAGGTGATTTTTCCACATGAGCCTTTGTAAATACTGTGTTATTAATCTGCATTGACTTCTCCACTAATCCTGTTCCTCCAATAATTCAGAGTATCCTCAATTGTTCTCTCTATCGGTATCTCCGCAATCCAACCAACATCTTTCCTTATCTTCGAAGTATTCGCTGAAATCATAGGAATTTCTGATGGACGCAGCTTCTTCTCATCGGTTTTTACACACACCTCAATTTTAGCCATACTTAAAATCGTATCAAGTATTTCCTGTATTGCAACTGCGCGTCCACTTCCGACATTGTAGGTTTCACCGGTTCTGCCCTTCTCAGCAAGTAAACCATATGCTCTTACAACATCACGAACATCGGTAAAATCACGCTTTGCTGATAAGTTTCCAACCAGCATGATATTTTCCTTTTTCCCGACTTCTATTTCAGCGACCTGTTTGCAGAAATCCGATACAACGAACATTTCTGACTGACCAGGCCCCATATGATTAAATGCTCTGACCATCACAATATCCATGCCATATGCCTTTGAATAAACTCCACCAAGCATATTTTGAGTTGCTTTTGTAACAGCATAAATATTGCCCGGCTTTATCGCATTTTCCTCATCTATCGGCTCATTGTCCTTGACAGCCAAGCCATACTCCTCACCAGAGCCTATAAGTAATAGCCTTGCACTGCTGTCAATATTCTTTACTGCGTCAAGTAAATTAAGCGTTCCTTTTATGTTGACATCAACTGTAAGCTGTGGATTCTTCCAGGACAATGCAACGGAGCTTTGTGCTGCAAGGTGAAAGATACAGTCCGGCTTAAATCTGTTTAAAACCTGATTTACACTTGCACTATCCATAATGTTCAAGTCGCATACTTCACATTCATTGCTGTCTATTACCTCATTTTCCAGCTTTGTCGCAAGTACATCATAGCCATATTCCCTAACAAGATGCTCAATTAAATATCCGCCAACAAACCCTGCACCACCAACTACCAATGCTTTCATTCTTTCAGCTCCTTTGATTTGATTCCTAAAAGCTCCTCATAAAGTACATATATGTCATCAAGCATTTTCTGCAAGCTAAAATTTTCTCTAGTCCTCAAATACGCATTTTGCCCGTATTCCTGTCTTAAATCATCATCATCAGCAAGCTTTTGTATCGCCCCTGCCAAAGCTAAAGCATCATTCGGAGGAACAGTTATCCCCGTCTTGCCATCAAGGCTTACATGGGGAACTCCCGTCGGTAAATCCGTATTTATCACAGGCTTTCCATAAACCATTGCCTCCATCTGGACAATACCAAATGCTTCACTGTTAGCAACTGATGGAAGTACAAATATATCACAGTCTGCAAAGGTATATTTTAGCTCATCAAATGACAGATTACCCATAAAATGAACCTTGTGATTAAGTCCCAATTCATTAACCTTAGCCTTTAATTCCGACTCCAGCTTACCTGTCCCGACAATAAACAACTCACAGCCTATAACCTTTTCAAAGGCGTTGATTAGCACTTCAACGCCTTTGTAATATACAAGCCTTCCTGTAAACAGCACCTTTTTATTCTGCTTTGATACAAGCAAATCCGATAAAACAGGTTTAAACCCGTCTATAGCCTCATATTCCTCTATATCAAGTCCATATGGAATTATTCTGCACTTATTCCTGTAAGGTTTTAGATATTGCGAGCCGTCAATATGCCCCTTTGTTGCAACAATAATTCTGTCCGCACGCCTTAAAAACCTCTCCATAATCGGCCTGTAAAAAAACATCAGCTTTTTCTGTTTTACGACATCACTATGCCAACTGACTACAACCTTTCCCTTGTACTCCGACATAATGCAGGCTAAATCGGCAAGTGGAAAGGGCATATGCACGTGAACAATATCAGACTGCTTTGCCTTTTGCTTAAAATCCGATATAAAGGATAACGAAATAGGCATTGAAAACAGCGTACCCATACTGCCCGAACGGGTCACAAATACATCATTGACAACCTCACTTATCGCCTTTCCCTTAGGCTGACATACAAGAACCTCCATCTCAGTTCTGTCATTCAATCCCTCAGCAATATTCTGCACAACTGTTTCAATTCCACCAATATGTGGATAGTAAAGTTTGTTAACTTGTAAAATTTTCATATTTATCCCTTTGCTATAACCACATAAACTTATTTTAATACTTCCTCATAAACGCTATATAGCTTTTTCCCAGCATTGCTCCATGTGAACTGCTTTGACCTTTCATATCCTCTTGCAGATAAATTACTACGCAAATCCTTATCGCTATAAAGCGTACCCAAGCCATCTGCAATTGATTTTACAGAATATGCGTCAACCAAAACTGCACAATCCCCCACAACCTCAGGAAGTGATGCCTCCGTTGAGGTAAGTACAGGAGTTTTGCAAGCCATTGCTTCAAGCGGCGGCATTCCAAAGCCCTCATAAACTGATGGGAAAACAAATGCCAAAGCACCATTCATAAGAGGACACATATCCTCACTTGCAATATATTGAGTGAATAAAACACTATCTTTAAGTCCAAGCTCCTCTACCTTTTGAAAAATGCTTTCATAAAGCCAACCCTTCCCTCCGGCAAGAACAAGCTTTGGAACCCCTGTGCCAGCATTATTTCTAAACTCATTATAGGCCTCAATAAGCCTTTCAAGGTTTTTTCTTGGCTCAATCGTGCCAAGATATAAAAAGTATTCACTCTCAATACCTAGCTTTTGCTTTACAGCCTCAATTCTGCTTTCATCATCTATCGGATAAAAACGATTACTGTCCACCCCACATGGCACAACGCGAATTTTTTCCTTAAACCTTGGAAAATATTTTGCAATCTCCCTCATGCTGAACTCAGAGTCAGTAACAATCATATCCGCCCTTTTCATTGACTTTTCAAGCCCCGTTTCAAGCAGCCTCCTTGTTCTTGTCCTCATTGTTTCGGGAAAAGCCTTATAAACCATATCATGTACAGTAACAACGCGTTTCCCATGCACTCCGGGGGGTATTATATAATTAAAGAAATGTGTAATATCTGCTTTTCTTCCAAAAAACAAACTATATGGTATCGGCACAAAATTCATAGCCGCTCTGTATGCAAAACCGGAAAAAAATCCGGTATTATGCATACAATTCTCTTTAAAATATGGCTTTAAACGGTTTATCTTTTCCTGTTTGTTTTTTATCGCAAAATACTCAAAAAAATACCTATTATTGGGATAATCCGTAGTCAGAGCATTAATAAGCCCAGCCTCACAATAACCAATACCTGTAATTACATCGCTTATCAGCGGATGAACATCAAAAGCAATATTCACACTTTTCTCCTCATATCCTAGTCTATCTTGCTAATCTTAATTTCCTTTTCAACCAAAGCCAAATCATTCTCTACCATGCGTTTAACCAATTCGTCGAATGAAATCTCTCTTACCCAGCCAAGCTTTTCCTCTGCCTTTGCAGGGTTGCCAAGCAATATATCTACCTCAGCAGGACGGAAGAATTTAGGATTAACCCTTACAACAGTCTTGCCTGTTGCTTTGTCAACACCGATTTCATCAATACCCTCGCCCTTAAATTCTACATCTATACCAGCATGCTTAAATGCTACATCAACAAATTCACGAACTGTTCTTGTTTCATTTGTAGCAATAACATAATCGTCAGGAGTGTCCTGCTGGAGCATTAGCCACATTGCCTTAACATAGTCCTTTGAATGTCCCCAATCACGCTTTGCGTCCATATTTCCAAGCTCAATACAATCTTGAATACCATGCTTAATTCTCGCTACTGCGTCAGTGATTTTTCTTGTAACAAACTCCTTACCGCGTCTTTCACTCTCATGGTTAAATAAAATTCCAGAACAAGCGTACATATCATAGCTTTCACGATAATTCTTTGTAATCCAATGACCGTATAGCTTTGCAACACCGTAAGGACTTCTTGGATAGAAAGGTGTAGTTTCCTTCTGTGGAATTTCCTGTACTAAGCCAAACATTTCTGATGTTGATGCCTGATAGAAACGGCATGAAGGCTTAACAGTTCTGATTGCCTCAAGCATATTAGTTACACCAATTGCATCTATTTCAGCAGTTGCAATAGGCTGTTCCCAGCTTGTAGCAACAAATGACTGTGCGGCAAGGTTGTACACCTCGTCAGCCTGTGAAATCTTCATTGCATTTATAAGCGAAATTACATCAGTCATATCAGCATAGATAAAATTAATTTTATCTTTAATATGCTCAACATTTCCATAATCAACAACACTTTTTCTTCTCATTATACCATAAACATTGTAACCCTTTTCCAGTAACAATTCAGCTAAATATGAACCGTCCTGTCCAGTAATTCCAGTGATTAATGCATTTTTCATTTTAATATCTCCTTTTTAACTTATTATATGAATTATATGGAAGCCTATCGGCTATGTGGCTGCCGTATCAAACTCCAACAAGCTTTTTAAAAAGTTGGGGCAAAATCTGAATCAAGTAGCCATGCCTTAAGGCAAACTATACCAACTCACGCCTATTACAAATTTTTAGGTTTTCGATAACCTTTTTAACATCTTGAGTGTTATCCTTCGAGCAAATTAAGATTGCGTCATCGGTATCTACAACAATTATATCCTCAACACCGACCATAGCAATAAGTCTTTTCCCTCCGCAAACAATGGAGCGTTCTGTATCAATTGAGATAACATCGCCTGAAATGTAGTTGCCACTCTCATCAGTCTGATTTATTCTTTCAAGTGCAAGCCAGCTACCGACATCATCCCAGCCAAAGCTGCCCGGAATTGTATAAATACCATCTGCCTTTTCCATGATTGCAAAGTCAATTGAATCTGAATTAAAACTCTCAAAGCTATCGTACAAAACCTGTTCAAAGCTATCCGTTCCGACAGCGTCCTTGATTCTTTGCAGACCACCCTTCATTTCAGGCAGGAACTTATCAAAATTATGCATAATGGAAGAGATTTTCCAAACGAACATTCCGCTGTTCCATAGATATTTTCTTGACGCCAAGTATTCCTTTGCAGTATCAATATCAGGCTTTTCGACAAACTTTTCAACCTCATAAACGCCTATACTCTGCTCGTCCTTATGCTTTGCAAATTTAATATAGCCATATCCTGTTTCGGGATAGGTTGGTGTAACACCAATAGTTACAAGGTTTTTTCCCTCTTTTGCAACCTTAATCGCCTGCTTTAGCGTGTCAACATACATATCCTCATATTTAATAAGGTGGTCTGACGGTAAAACAAGCATAATCGCATCGTCATACTTCTTGTTGATAACCATAGCTGCAAAACCAATACATGGTGCTGTATTCTTTGCCATCGGCTCTGCAAGAATATTTTCAACAGGAATATCAGGTAACTGTTCTTTTACAACAGACACATAATTTGCATTCGTAACAATAAAAATATCCTCATATGCAACTAGAGGCAAAAGCCTTGATACAGTTTTCTGTATCATTGTTTCACCATCTGAAGTCAATGAAAGAAACTGCTTTGGAAAGTTATTCCTGCTCTTTGGCCAGAAACGCTCTCCACGCCCTCCAGCCATGATAACTGCTGTAATTTTCATATTCTCTCTCCATTTTATATTATTTTTGATTACTAGAATTATTTTTGCTTGGAAAAATAACAGTTTTAAGTGTCATTAATATAATCCTTAAATCAAGCAAAAGCGAATAATTCTGGATATACATCAAATCCATTTTCAGCTTGTCATACGGTGTTGTATCATAAACTCCTACAACCTGCGCATAACCTGTCAATCCAGCTTTAACCTTTAACCTAAATTCAAATTCAGGCATGTCCTTTTTATACTGCTCGGTAAGCTCAGGACGCTCAGGTCTTGGTCCGACAACCGACATATCACCCTTTATAATGTTTATAATCTGAGGAAGCTCGTCCAGACGAACCTTTCTGATAAATGCACCAACAGGTGTTATTCTGTCGTCATCATCGCAAGCAAGCCTCGCCACGCCGTCCTTTTCAGCATCTATTATCATGCTCCTGAATTTATAAACATAGAACTCCTTGCCATTTATAGTAAGCCTTTTTTGCTTATAAAAAACAGGCCCACCATCATATAGCTTGATTGCAAGCGCAACAATAAGCATTATCGGTAGTGCAACAATAAAACCAACTACCGACAGGGCAATATCAAGTATCCTTTTAAATAATCTCTGCTCAAATGTCAAACCATAATTCCTGTTAAGCAATAAAGGCGTGTCAAAGAGATTGATTTCTTCCGCACCTCTTAGCATTATATCAGATATTTTAGGCGAAATATAAGTTCTTATGGAATTTTCAAAGCAAAATTTTAATATATCATTTCTTAAATCCGGCGAAATATCGCAAATAATTACACCATCGTAGTCCGTAATCCTTTCCTTTATCGCCTCAAGCCCTTCCTCTTCTTTGATGGAGGCACTTATGATGTATTTATCAATTCGATTGCTCATCTTGCTAACAAGATTTTCAGCCTGCCTGCTGCCATATACAATGATAAGATTACGCGGCGGATAAATTCTTAAATGCAGCGCTGTCATAATTAATGTCCAACTGATTATAATAGCTATGTCAAGCATTGTCATCATAAGCATTGGCATTAAATTCATAAAATGTCTTCCAATAAGGCTTATTTGCAGATAACTGACAGCATTGACGCACACAATCGCAAGCGATTGCGAATAAATCATATCAGCCTTTTTAAAGTACCCGATTTTAAACCCGCCATATACTTTAAAAAACAAGAGTGTTAAAATTGTGTAAATTGCAACAAGCAACCAGTTTCCTTTTCGGTAAAAAGGAAGAATTATATCTCCTGCATAATAATTATACCAAACATAACCAAATGTCGCAGTTGTCAATGTCAGAATTATAATTGCAGAGAAAAAAGAAATTAACCTTTTATATTGTTCTTTTTTATTGTTCATTACACACCCTTTAAATGATTCCTATACAATATTTTGATTTCTAGCCTTTTAATTTTCCCTGTTTTACTATATCATCTCCATATAATGTATATTGAATTTAGTAAAAGTAGCTATTTATCATTGTTATAACCTATTAAAAATATACAAACCAAAATATATAAAAAAATTTTCCTTAAATTCAATATACATTTCTTTATTATAGCAAATAATTAAGAAAAGTCAATAGTGGCTATCTAAAACAAATTTTGAAAATCCACATTGTCCTCATTGTGCAAAACGCATGGATTACTATTAATATTTTTGTGAAATATCCACGAAATATATTTTTTACTCTTGACATAATTAAATTATAGTGATAAATTATACTTAGCACTCAACCAGATAGAGTGCTAGCACTCAAAAGAAAAGCGTGTCTTGAGAATTAAGAAAGGGTAGATTTCAAGTGAATAACAGAAAACTGAAAATATTAAGAGCTGTTATTGACGAGTATATCTTGACAGGAGAACCGGTTGGCTCAAAGAAAATAGCTATGCTACCGGAGATTAATGTCTCAGCAGCAACAGTTCGAAATGATATGGCAATTCTTGAACAGCTTGGATTGCTTGAGCAACCCCATACTTCAGCCGGTAGAATCCCTACCTTTAGCGGATTTAAAGTTTATATAGATACTATCTCCGCTGAAAAACGCGCCCTCTCTGAAGAGGAAAAAAGGCGACTTGATGAGATGCTGAATATAAATAGCGTGCATACAGAAGATGTTATAATTCAAAACGCAACTACCGCACTTGCTGAAATTACAAAATGTGCAACGGTTGCAAGCAACGCTACGCCGAAATTTTCAATAATAACAAAGGTTGAAATAATCCCTACGGGCAAAAGATTGTATGTGATTTTGCTTATCACCTCAAGTGGAAATGTAAAAAACAAGGCTTGTAGGCTTGAATTCGATTTAGACCAAAGTCAACTTGAATTTTTTAGCAGATATGTTCAAGAAAATCTTCATGGTGTATCAGTTGAAAGCCTTTCAGACGAAATGTTTCAAAATCTCGTTACTTCACTTGGTGCTTATATTGTTACCCTTTCACCTCTTATCGAAGGAATTTATGAATTGTCAAAGGACTTAAGAAACGAAGAAATTACTCTTAGTGGAGAAAAAAATCTTCTTAATCGTGATGACCTTGATAAAAATGAGATTATTCGCTTTATTGAAAACAAAAATAATGTTCTATCCTTAATCGATAAAAGCTTTGAAGGTATTAAAGTTATTTTCAGCGATGAAAAAGACAGCTTTATTATAGGTAACTCAAGTCTTATAGTTTCAAAGTACCAAAAAGGTGACAAGGAAGCTGGTTCATTAGGAATTATCGGCCCTATGAGACTTGATTATACAAAGATAATTCCATATTTGGAGTATTTTACACAGAAGATTACAGATTTAATTTCGGAAGATGATGATTATAGCAGAAAGGATGATAACAGAAGTGATTAATGAGAAAGACCTGATTCCAGAAGATACGGAGTCCACAGAAACAAAGGAACAGGAAACAAAAAATCAGGCTCAGGAAACCGATGTCAATAAAAAGTCGACTGATGAGGTTAACGAGGCTGAGGAGACGAATGAAAAAAAAGGAGAAGATGAAAAAAAAGAAGAGGATGAGCTTGCAAAAAAGATTGAAGAGGCCCTTGCTTCTGCAAACGACAAATATTTGAGGCTTTTAGCAGAGTATGATAATTACAGAAAACGGACTGTTAAGGAAAAAGCTGAAATCTATACCGACGCTACAATAAATTGTATTTTGGAAATGCTACCCGTTATAGATAATTTTGAGCGCGCTCTTCAAACAGAATGTTCAGACGACAATTATCGTGTTGGAATTGAGATGATTTTTAATCAGCTTAAATCAATTCTTAATAAAATGAATGTAAAAGAAATTGAGGCCCTCAATAAGCCATTCGACCCTAATCTGCATAATGCAATCAAGCGTATAGACAATGAAGAACTTGAGGAAAATACTGTATGTGAGGTTTATCAGAAGGGATATATGCTTGGAGATAAGGTTATACGCTATGCAATGGTGGCTGTCGCAAATTAATAACCTACAATCCAAAATATTTGGTTAATAAAAATATATATCTATTTTTCTAATTTAATTTTATATTTTATATTGAGAGGATGATTATACTATGGCAAAAATTATAGGTATTGACTTAGGTACTACAAACTCCTGCGTTGCCGTTATGGAAGGTGGAAATGCAGTAGTTATTCCAAACTCCGAAGGTTCAAGAACAACTCCTTCAGTAGTTGCTTTTACAAAAACCGGAGAAAGACTTATAGGTCAGGTTGCAAAGCGTCAGGCAATCACTAACCCAGACAGAACTGTTATGTCTATAAAGCGTCACATGGGCTCCGACTATAAAGTTAATATTGACGGAAAAAGCTATACTCCACAGGAAATTTCCGCAATGATTCTTCAAAAGCTAAAGGCTGATGCTGAGGCATATCTTGGCGAAAAGGTTACAGAGGCTGTTATTACAGTTCCTGCATACTTTACAGATGCTCAAAGACAGGCTACTAAAGACGCAGGTCAAATTGCTGGACTTAATGTAAGAAGAATTATAAACGAACCAACTGCTGCTGCTCTTTCATATGGTATTGATAAGGAAGAGGACCAGAAGATAATGGTTTATGACTTGGGCGGCGGTACCTTCGATGTTTCCATTATCGAAATGGGCGATGGCGTTCAACAGGTACTTGCAACTGCTGGTAATAACCGTCTTGGCGGTGACGACTTTGACCAGAGAATAATCAACTGGATGGTTGCTGAGTTTAAGAAGACTGAAGGCATTGACCTATCAGCTGATAATATAGCTATGCAGAGATTAAGAGAGGCTGCTGAAAAGGCTAAGATTGAGCTTTCTTCAACTCCTACAACAAATATTAATCTTCCATTTATTACTGCTGATGCTAATGGACCAAAGCACCTCGACTTAACTCTTACACAGGCTAAGTTCAATGAGTTGACTGCTGACTTGGTTCAAGCTACAATGGAACCTGTTAAGCAGGCATTACAGGATAGCGGACTTAAGTCTAGCGATTTAAGCAAGGTATTGCTTGTTGGCGGTTCAACAAGAATCCCTGCTGTTCAGGAGGCTGTTAAGAATTTAATCGGCAAGGAGCCATTTAAGGGCATTAATCCTGACGAATGTGTTGCTCTTGGTGCATCATATCAAGGTGGTGTTCTTGCTGGTGACCTCAAGGAAGGCTTGCTCTTGCTAGATGTTACTCCTCTTACACTTGGTATCGAAACTGCCGGCGGAATAAGCACTCCTATGATTCCAAGAAACACAACTATTCCTACAAAGAAAACACAGATATTCTCAACATATGCGGATAATCAGCCCGCTGTTGATATAAATGTACTACAAGGTGAGCGTGAGTTTGCAAAGGACAATAAGCTCTTAGGTACTTTCAGACTTGACGGTATTGCTCTTGCTCCAAGAGGAGTACCTCAGATTGAGGTTACTTTCGATATTGACGCAAACGGTATCGTACAGGTTTCTGCTAAGGATTTAGGTACAGGAAAAGCACAGGATATAAAAATTACTGCTTCAACAAATATGTCTAAAGAAGATATAGAGAAGGCTGTTAAGGATGCTGAAAAATACGCTGAGGAAGACAAGAAGAGGCGTGAAGCTGTTGATGCAAAAAATGCTGGTGAAAACCTTGTTTATCAATGCGAAAAAGCATTGAGTGATTTTGGAGATAAGGTTTCAGAATCCGATAAAGCGCCTGTACAGGCTAAAATTAATGACTTGAAGGAAGCTCTTAAAACTGATAATACAGCTGATATTAAGGCTAAAACTGAGGAACTACAAAAGGCAATCCAAGAAATTTCAACTAAGGTTTACCAACAGGCTGCTCCTCAACAAAATGCAGGTGCTGAGCCAAATCCTGAAAATTTCAGTAATGCAGATGACGGTGTTGTAGATGCAGATTATACCGAAGTTTAAGTTTTGCAAAATGTTTTTGGGTGGATTTAAAAACAATCCGCCCAAAAAACTTGAACATAGGGTTACCCAGATTGTAGGACCAAAAACCATTTTCGCCTGCAAAAATGCAGCTACGAACCGGCGGATGGAATGTCCGTACCTACATTTTCAGGAGGTAAGTTATGGCAAATAAGAGAGATTACTATGAAGTTTTAGGTGTGAGCAAAAACGCATCTGAAGCAGAGATAAAAAAAGCATATCGGTCACTTGCCAAAAAATATCATCCCGACCTTAATCCCGGCAATAAAGAGGCTGAGGAAAAGTTTAAAGAGGCAACAGAAGCCTTTGAAATACTTTCCGACCCTGATAAAAAGTCTAAATATGACCAGTTTGGCCATGCAGGTATAGACCCTTCCTATGGCGGAGGTGGATTTACAGGTGGATTCAGCGGCGGATTTACCGATATGAGTGACATATTCGACAACATATTCGGCGGTATTTTTGGTAGCTCCCGTTCTTCAACCGCAAATGCCAATTCTCCACGCAGAGGACAGGATATTCAGACCACTATTAACATTAGCTTTATGGAGGCCTGCAAAGGCACAAAACAAGATGTTAAAATCAACCGCATGGAGCGTTGTAGCGAATGTAACGGAGATGGTACAGCAAAAGGATACTCTCCTGAAACCTGTCCTGATTGTAGAGGTATAGGTGTTGTTAAAACTGCACAAAGAACACCATTCGGCGTAATACAATCCCAAAAGACTTGTTCAAGATGTAATGGTAAGGGTAAGGTTATCAACAACCCCTGTCCAAAATGCAGCGGTAGTGGAAGAAACCGAGTACAGAAAACTATTAATGTTGAAATTCCTGCTGGTATAGATAACGGACAGGTACTTCGTGTTCCTAATCAGGGTGATTCAGGTTTTAACGGAGGTCCAAACGGACATCTTCATGTAAATGTTACCGTAAGACCCGACCCTGTATTTACACGAGATGGATTCGATGTGCATTGTGAAATACCAATAACCTATACTCAAGCTGTTTTAGGAGATGAACTTACTGTTCCGACTATTGATGGTAATGTTAAATATTCCATTAATGAGGGTACCCAAAACGGAACTGTATTCCGTCTAAAGAATAAAGGTATTCAAAAGCTTGGTAAGGTCGAAAGAGGCGACCAATATGTCAAGGTGTTTGTAGAGGTTCCAAAAAACCTTTCAAAGAAACAAAAAGATTTACTTAAAGACTTTGAAAATTCGTTAACTGATAAAAACTATCAGAAAAGGCAATCCTTCTTTAGTAAACTAAAGGACAGATTTGGCTGAAAGCGTAAAAAAGCGTGGCAATCATAGAGATTGTCACGCTTTTGTTATTTCCTACAATAATTGTCTTAACTTTTTTACTATTACATAAAATCTGTGTTTTAAATATTGAAAATAAATGTATATCCCTTGTAATTATTATGAAATTATTATATAATCTATCTATAAGTATTATGTTATCGATATAATAATTTATTGAAAGGAATGGGATAAATGATAAAATCAAAGCTTCTTAAAAAAGTATGCATACTTGCTACATCGGCTGTTTTGGCTTCTTCCACCTGCTCATCTACCCTCTTGGCAACAGCTGTTACCGATGAGTATGATGATGTTGAAGTCAATTTTGCAAAGGCCTTACAGCTATCCTTGTACTTCTATGACGCAAATAAATGCGGTTCTGGAATTACAGATGGAAACCTTGAATGGAGGGGCGATTGCCATACAGAGGATGCTGCAATTCCACTAAAACCTATGGGGGAGGATAAAAAAGGCACAAACCTCTCAGAAGAATTTATCGAAAAATATAAGCATATCCTTGACCCCGACGGTGATGGATATATCAACCAGGATGGCGGTATGCACGATGCCGGAGACCATGTTAAATTCGGACTTCCAGGTTCATATGCTGCCTCAACTGTGGGATGGGGCTACTATGAATTTCGCGATGCCTACATAAAATCAGGGCAGCAAAAGCATGTGGAGGACATTCTCCATTGGTTTAATGACTACTATATGAAATCCACTTATCTTGATGAAAATGGTGATGTAATCGCCTTCTGCTATCAGGTTGGTGAGGGTGATATCGACCACAACTACTGGAACCCCCCTGAATTGCAGAATGAGTCCTTGCTTGGCTTTGCAAGACCTGCATATTTTGCAACAGTTGATACACCTGCTTCAGATATGTGTGCGGGTACTGCAGCTTCTCTTGCAATAAATTATCTCAACTTCAAGGATACTGAACCTGAATATGCTGAAGAAAGCCTTAAGAAGGCTATTGCACTTTATAAATTTGCTGTTGAAAACAGAGGCTTGGGCTATGACGGTGGGTTCTATACCTCCAGCTATGATTATGACGAGCTTTCATGGGCTGCTGTCTGGCTATATGAATGTACTGGCGATTGGAATTATATTGAGGATATTATCTCTGAAAGCGATGTAGTAAACGAAAATGGCTCAAGAGATTATACAGGCTACTTACAAAGAATTATTAAGGATACAGGTAACACATGGCAGAATATCTGGGTTCACTGCTGGGATACAGTCTGGGGCGGTGTGTTTGCAAAACTTGCTCCTATCACAAATACTGAAAGAGATTGGTATATTTTCAGATGGAATATCGAATACTGGTCCGGTGGTGTAATTCCTCACGAGGATTCAAGTGACGGAACATACTTATTACAGACTCCTGGCGGATTCGCAATGCTTAACAACTATGGCTCAGCAAGATATAATACCGCTGCTCAGCTCTGTGCATTGGTTTATACAAAAGAAACAGGCGATATGAGATTTGCTGATTGGGCAAGAAGTCAGATGGAATATATAATGGGTAAAAACCCTATGGACCGCTCATATATCGTTGGATATGCTGAAAATTCAGCAAAAAATCCTCATCATCGTGCAGCACATGGCTCAACAACTTATAGCATGGATGACCCTCCTGTTCAGGTTCATGTCCTCTGGGGAGCATTGGTTGGTGGTCCGGACGAGAAAGACTACCATTTAGATATTACAAAGGATTATATCTACAATGAGGTTGCAGTTGACTATAATGCTGGATTTACAGGTGCTTGTGCAGGTCTATATCACTACTATGGCGAAGAGTTGGGACATAAGCCTATGGAGAACTTCCCTCCTAGCGAAGAGTCCATGAAGGGTGAAATTATTGAGTTTTATATTGAAGGAAAGCTAGAGCAGGAAAACCTTGAGCGTACACAGGTTACCTTCAACCTACACGCAAATACCTTCCTTCCTCCAAGATATGTGAATAATCTTAAAATCAGATACTTCTTTAATATTGATGAGCTTACTAAGGCTGGCCAAAGTATTGAAGATGTAAGAATAGAAAAATATTATGACGAAAATGAGGCAACCTATGATGGACCTGTAAATATCAGTGGTCCTTACAGCTGGGATGATAACGGCACCTATTACATTGAAATTGACTGGTTTGGATATAAGCTATATGGTAGCCGCGAGGTTCAGTTCGCTGTTATCGTAGGACAGGACGAAAACTACAATAGTAACTGGGACCCTACAAATGATTTCAGCAGAGAAAATCTTGATGAGGACTATGCTATTACAAAGAAAGTTCCAGTTTATCTTGGTGATACGCTTGTTTTCGGAAGCGAACCTGAGGGACGCAAGATTGTTCTTGGCGATGTTAACGGTGATGAGCAAATAAATATTGCTGACCTGCTAACTCTAAAAAAATATGTTCTTGGCGCAAGTAAAACAATACCTGCTCCAAAGAATGCAGACATAAATGGCGATGGATTTATAAATTCATTGGATGTATCAGGATTACTAAGAATACTTACAAAATAAAAGTGTCATTTTAAGTAACTATTTGTTAAAACAAAACCTATTTTTAAAATCATCCCTCCAAATTGGTAATTCCAACTTGGAGGGGTATCTTTTTTTATTTTACCCTTTCGCGATTAATTTTTTTATGGTATAATAAATTTTATTATATAATTTTTTTAATATAATTCCGGATTCATATAGTAATGTTGAATATTACAATGATAAGAAAGGAGCTTTTTATGCAAAAGCAATATCTTGAAATAGGAAAAATAATTAATGTTCATGGGCTAAAAGGCGAGATTAAGGTTATACCTTGGTGTGATTCTGTTGATTTTTTGTGCGAATTTGATAAATTATATATTGGCGATAAAAAAGAAAAAATTGAGGTTGAGAATGCAAGAAATCATAAAAACATGGCAATACTAAAGCTTAAGGGCATTGATAATATTGATGACGCAAATAAGCTTAGAAACCTTATACTATATATTAACAGAGATGATGTGGAGCTTGATGAAAAAACATATTTTATACAGGACTTAATTGGATTAGAGGTTTATGATGTAGACACTGGAGCATACTATGGCATAATTGAAGAGGTTTTGCAAACAGGTGCAAATGATGTCTATAACATTAAAGGAAAAAATAAAAGCTACCTTGTTCCCGCAATAGCTGATGTTATAATTGAAACTGATATACAAAATGCTACAATGAAAATTAGGCCATTGAAAGGGCTTTTTGATGATGAGAATTAGGGTTGCAACTTTATTTCCAGAAATGTGTGAGACAGTTTTATCAGAAAGTATTATTGGACGAGCAAGGAAAAAAGGCATTATTGATATATCATGTGTGCAGATTCGTGACTATACTGAGGATAAACATAGACGAGTTGATGACATTCCATATGGTGGCGGTATGGGCATGGTGATGCAGGCCGAGCCTATATATAACTGCTACAAATCTGTCTGTGAACAGCTCAACTGCAAACCGCATACTATATATATGACACCAAAAGGAATTCCTTTAACACAATCAAAAGCTGTTGAATTATCACGCAAGAAGGATATTTTCATAATTTGCGGGCATTATGAGGGTGTTGACCAGCGTGTGATAAATAAAATTGTTGATGAGGAAATATCCATCGGCGACTATGTCTTAACAGGAGGAGAGCTTCCAGCGCTTGTTCTAATCGACAGCGTTGCCCGTATGTGTGATGGTGTACTGTCAAGCCCTGAATGCTTTGAGGACGAAAGCCATTTCAACGGGCTTTTGGAATATCCTCAATATACGCGTCCTGAAATATGGGAAAATGAAGCTGTTCCCTCAGTTCTTTTATCAGGACATCACAAAAACATAGCAGACTGGCGACACCAAAAAAGTCTTGAAATTACTAAAGAAAGACGCCCAGACTTATATGAAAAATATACAAAAAAATTATTAACAGATAAAAAATAATAGCATTTTTA
>JAAYPV010000107.1 GCA_012519635.1 Clostridiales bacterium | reverse complement strand
GCTCCAGCAGTACAGCCTGCTCCAGCTCCAGCAGTTGCACCTGCTGAACCAGCTAAAGAGGCTGTACCAGTAGCATCTGCAGAAATAGGAGAAGGTACAGTAATTAATGCTCCAATGCCAGGAACAATTTTAGACATTAAGGTTTCTATTGGAGATGTAGTAAAAAGAGGACAGGCAGTAGTAGTTTTAGAGGCTATGAAGATGGAAAATGATATAGTTGCGACATGTGATGGAAAAATCACAAGTATTTTAGTTAATAAGGGTGATACAGTTAATTCATCCGATCCACTTGTAACTATACAGTAAATAGGAAGGTAATAAGCTATGTCTAAGATAAAAATTACAGAAACAGTCTTGCGTGATGCACATCAATCCTTGCTTGCAACCCGAATGCCAATTGAGGATATGATACCAATACTTTCTAAAATGAATGAGGTTGGTTTTTACTCAGTTGAATGTTGGGGTGGAGCAACATTTGATGCGTGCTTGCGATTTCTTAATGAAGATCCATGGGAAAGATTGCGTACAATAAAAAAGCATATGCCTGATACAAAATTACAGATGCTATTCAGAGGACAGAATATGCTTGGATATCGTCATTATGCTGATGATGTTGTTGAGTATTTTGTTCAGAAATCAATTGCAAATGGTATTGATATAATCAGAATTTTTGATGCATTAAATGATATTAGGAATTTAAGAACTGCAATTAAGGCTGCTAAAAAGGAAGGCGCTCATACTCAGGTGGCGATTTCATACACATTGGGTGAAGTGTTTACAAATGAGTATTATGTAAATTATGCAAAAGAGGTTGAGGCAGAAGGTGCTGATTCTATTTGTATAAAGGATATGGCAGCATTACTTACTCCATATAAAACAGAGGAATTGGTTAAAGCATTGAAGTCTGAGGTAAAGATTCCTATACAGCTACATACACATTACACTTCTGGTCTTGCATCAATGTGTTTGCTTAAAGGAATTGAAGCTGGTGTGGACATTATCGATACAGCAATGTCACCACTTGCACTTGGAACATCGCATGCTCCAACTGAATCAATGGTAGCAGCACTTCAAGAAACTCCATATGATACAGGTCTTGATTTAGTATTGCTTAATGACATAAGAGCATATTTTATGCAATTGCGTAAGAAATATATTGAGAGTGGACTTATCGACCCTCAAATGCTTGCGGTGGATACAAACGCACTTCTTTATCAAGTTCCAGGTGGAATGTTATCAAATCTTTTATCACAACTTAAGCAGGCAGGAAAGGCTGACCAGTTAATAGAGGTTCTTGAGGAAGTTCCAAGAGTTAGAAAGGATTCAGGATATCCTCCTCTTGTAACGCCAACATCACAAATTGTTGGTACACAGGCTGCATTTAATATTATTATGGGAGAAAGATATAAGACAGTTACTAAGGAGTTTAAAGGGCTTATTAAAGGCGATTATGGAAAAACTCCAGTTGAAATTGACCCAGAATTTAGGAAGAAAATTTTGGGTGATGAAAAGCCGATTGACTGTCGTCCGGCAGATTTATTAAAACCAGAGCTAAGTAAGCTGCGTGAAGAATGTGCAGAATGGATAGAACAGGAAGAGGATGTTCTAAGTTATGCACAGTTTGGCCAGGTTGCTGTTAAGTTTTTTGAGCAACGCAGAAACAAAAAATATGGTATTGATGGGGCTCATGCTGATATGGAAAAGCAAGTTCATCCAGTTTAATTTTGAATTTTATTAGCATTGTTCTATATTTAAATTTTTATACACCATTTAGGAGGTGTTAGCTTGCCAATAAAAATATCAAAGGATTTACCTGCATATTCAACATTAATCGATGAAAATATATTTGTAATGCCTATTGAGGTAGCGGAGCATCAGGATATTCGTCCTCTAAAAATTGTTATATTGAATTTAATGCCTAAAAAAATTGAAACAGAAACACAATTGTTAAGGCTTTTAAGTAATACTCCGTTACAGGTTGATATTGAATTAATGCATATGTCCTCCCATGTTTCAAAGAATACTCCGCAAAGTCATCTAAGTAATTTTTATAAAACATTTGACGATATAAAGTGCAATAAATATGATGGAATGATAATTACTGGTGCACCTGTTGAATTATTGGAATTTGAAGAAGTGGATTATTGGGATGAACTTTGCGAAATAATGGAATGGTCGAAAACACATATATATTCAACGCTACATATTTGTTGGGGAGCTCAGGCTGCACTTTACTATCACTTTGGAATAAAAAAATATAAGCTTAGTAAGAAAATGTTTGGTATATTTGAGCATAGTATATTAAGGAAGAATTCACAGCTTTTAAAAGGATTTGATGAGGTGTTTTTTGTTCCTCATTCAAGATATACAGAAGTAAAGCGTGAAGATATTGAAAATAATCCTGATTTAGAGCTTATAAGTTATTCTGATGTTGCGGGAGTATATATTGTTGCAAATAAAAATGGGCGTCAATATTTTATTACAGGACATTCTGAGTATGATAGGAATACATTGGCGAATGAGTATTTTAGGGACATTGGAAAAGGAATAGAAATTGACATTCCATGTAATTACTTCCCTAATGATGATATAAGCAAAACTCCATATGTAAGGTGGAGTGGTCATGCAAATTTAATGTTTTCGAATTGGCTTAATTATTGTGTTTATCAGCGAACACCTTATGATTTGGAAACATTATAGTTATACTTATGTATCAGAGTTTGACATGAGGAGGGCTAGCGATGGATGAACTTAACTCTAATGGTGAAGTAAAGCGTGATGGTAATTATGATACGCAAAACCAAGATGGCCAGATGGCAGTAAATAACCAGCAATGTAATATTTATGATAATGGTATTAATCAGCAGAGTACGAATAGCTCATACAAGCTATCTAATCAGCAAAACATAAATAACCCATACAATTCATATAATTATTACAATCAACAAAATGAGAGGAATCCATACAATTCGTATAATTCTTATAATCAGCAGAATATGAAAAATTTATACAACCAATATAATAATCAAAATATAAACAATCAGTATTATAATCCATATAATCAGGGTAATCCATATTATGTTGTGAATCAATATGATTACAAAAGTAATTCCACAGGTGGGGAAGGGCAAGCAGTAGCATCAATGGTATTAGGGATTCTATCCATTTTCTTCTTTATGTTTTTTCCAAAGTTGGTTAGTGCTATGTCAATAACAGCAATTCTGCTTGCTATTATCTCATTAGCCCAAAATAAGCCAGGAAAAGGTATGGCTATATCGGGACTCATTATGGGCATATTAGGTTTGCTTGGAGCATTATTCATATTAATTATTAGTATAGCAGTCGGACATTAATTGTATGTTATTCTAAAAAAATTAAGAAAGAGGGAATGTTTATGAAAAACGATATCTACTATTCACAAGGTATAATGGAGCAACCGCAAAATTCAGGAAAGGGTATGGCAATAGCTGCACTTGTACTTGGAATTCTGGGATTAGCTTTAT
>JAAYPV010000106.1 GCA_012519635.1 Clostridiales bacterium | reverse complement strand
CTTTCAAAATATCCGTCATGCATAAATTTATACAGCGTAAACTGCTCAAAGCTAGGTACAGTACATGAATAAAACAAAAAATTATTATAATAAACCTTTAGTAATTTTTTAGGCAAAACAATATAACTGATTCTAAGCGATGGTGCAAGTGTTTTTGTAAAGGTATTGATATATATGACTTGTCCTAAAGAATCCATACTTTGAAGTGCAGGAATGGGTTTTCCCGTAAATCTAAATTCACTATCATAATCATCTTCAAGAATAAAACGATTTTCATCCTGTGCAGCCCAGTTCAGTAAATCCATTCGGCGACTTACAGGCATAACAATTCCAAGAGGGAAGTGGTGTGAGGGCGTTACATGGACCACATTAATGTTGTTTTTTTCTAGGTCAGATATTTTTATACCGGATTCGTCCATATTAATAGAAATAGTTTCAACATCATTACTATAAAATATTTTTTTCGTTTTAGGATATCCCGGATTTTCTAAGGCATATATTTTATTCCTGCCTAAAATTTGAATAATAAGGCTAATAAGAAACTCAGAGCCTGCACCAATTATAATTTGCTCAGGTTTTGCCTGTATTCCCCTGAAGCTATACAAATATTGTGCAATCTCCTCTCTAAGGGAATACATTCCCTGTGGATGTGATGATAAAAGTATTTCCTCTTTTTTTTCTGACAAAACCTCTCTTGATAGCTTTGCCCATGTTGAAAATGGGAAATAATTTGTGTCTACACCATTTGTGTTAAATTCATATTTATAATTTTTCGGAGATTCATATTTAACAGGTGAGATACTATGTTTAGGTCTTTCGGAATTAAGTTTTAAGTTTATCTGCTCTACATAAAATCCACTTCCAGGCTTTGAGCGGATATATCCTTCTGCTTGAAGTTGGGAATAGGCAGCTTCAATGGTGCTTCTGCTGATTTTAAGATGTGAAGCAAGGCCTCTTTTTGATGGCAGTTTATCATTTGCCTTAATTCTGTTTTCCTCGATTTCATTTTTAATGAATTTATAAAGCTGTTCATATAGTGGTATAGAAGAATCGGGTGATAAAATAATAGTAAGCATTGCATCCTCCTTAACTGACCACATTAAAAAAAATAAAATTGACTATTGAAGTAATGCCAGTTTTCTATTATAATAATACCAAAGATAATAAATGTCAAGTATATAGCATAAATTCTACTTAAAAGTTATCTGAAAAGGAGTATTTACGATGGGAAGATATTTGAACAAGGAAAATATTGCAGAAAAGTTATTGGGTGGCGTAATCATGGATGTTACAACACCTGAACAGGCAAAAATTGCTGAGGCTTCTGGTGCTTGTGCGGTTATGGCACTTGAAAGAATTCCAGCTGATATTCGTGCAGCTGGTGGAGTATCTCGTATGAGTGATCCTAAAATGATTAAAGGAATTCAAGAGGCAGTTTCAATTCCAGTTATGGCAAAGTGTAGAATAGGGCATTTTGTCGAGGCACAGATTTTACAGGCATTAGAGATTGACTGTATTGATGAAAGTGAAGTTTTATCACCTGCAGATGATGTAAATCACATAGACAAAAACAAATTTGAGGCCCCTTTTGTATGTGGTGCAAGAAATTTGGGTGAGGCATTAAGGCGTATTAATGAGGGTGCTGCAATGATAAGAACAAAAGGAGAGGCTGGAACGGGTGATATTATACAGGCTGTTCGTCATATGCGCACAATGAACAGTGAGATTAGAAAAATTCAATCAATGAGGGAGGATGAGCTTTATGCTGCTGCAAAAGAGCTTATGGTTCCTTTCCATTTGGTTAAGTATGTGCATGATAATGGTAAGCTGCCTGTTGTTAACTTTGCTGCAGGTGGTGTTGCAACTCCAGCTGATGCTGCATTGATGATGCAATTAGGTGCAGAGGGTGTATTCGTAGGTTCAGGTATATTTAAGTCTGGAAATCCTGAAAAAAGAGCAAAGGCGATTGTGCAGGCTGTTGCAAACTATAATGATTACAAGCTAATTGCTGAATTATCAGAAGATTTAGGAGAGGCAATGGTTGGACTTAATGAGAAGGAGATTGAATTAATAATGGCTGAAAGGGGAGTATAACTTAAATTAATTGTTTCCCTTCATGAAAAAACTGATGTCGTTTTACGACATCAGTTTTTCTTTAATTTATAGTACTAGTGATGGAGGAGTGTAAACTCTTGTTGCAAGTTCAGAATCAAGCATATAAAGTCCTTTTCCATCACTTGCAAAAAGTTTGAACTTATTAATTAACTCATCAACATTTTTTTCTTCCTCAGCCTGTTCATCAACGAACCAATCTAGGAATTTAAGAGTACGGAAATCCTTAGCCTCTTGAGCAGCCTCGTAAATAGTATAGATTGACTCTGTTACATATTTCTCATGCTTATATGCCTCTTCAAGTGGTTGAATAAAGTCTGTGAAAGTAAAGCTTGGAGCATTAATAGAAGCTAGCTTTACATCGATATTGTTATTCTGTAAGTATTGTATGATTAATTTTGCATGTGATAATTCTTCCTGGGTTTGAACCATAAACCAGTTATTGAAACCATTTAAGTTTGCAGCAGAGTAATAGTTTGCCATATCAAGATACAGATATGCAGAATACAATTCTTTATTAACTTGTTCATTTAGTAAATTAATTACTTTTTTATCCATTATCTACATCTCCTTGTTTTTTTATTTTACATAGATTTAATTCTACTCTTATAGTATACAATAAAAAACAGATTTAATCAACTATTAAAATAAATAGAGCAATGGATATATAAATCCACTGCTCATATTTAGTTATTCTACATCAATATTTGTATTGTCACTCTTTGGTTTAGATTTTACTATACTGCTTGAATAGGGCTCAGAAAATACTTCCTCACCAATTTCTCCAGACATGATTTTTTCAAATTCATCTGCGTCTATTTTTTCAAATTTCAAAAGATATTTACTTAAGAAATGTAATTGGTCAACATGCTCTTCAAGAATTTTCTTTGCCTTTTCATATGCATTTTCAATGATTTTACGAACTTCGGTATCAATCTCAGCAGCAACATTTTCAGAGTAATTTCGTGAGCTATTAATATCCCTGCCTAAGAAAACCTCAGTAGAATCAGTACCATAAACAATTGGACCAAGCTTTTCACTGAAGCCGTATCTAGTAACCATGTTTCTTGCAATAGCTGTTGCACGCTCTATATCGTTTGAAGCACCAGTTGAAATATCATCAAGTATCAGTTGTTCAGCAACACGCCCACCAAGCAAGGTGATGATATTTTCCTCCATCTCTTTTTTGCTTACAAAGGATTTATCATGTTCTGGCAGTGACATTGTATAACCGCCCGCCATTCCGCGAGGGATAATTGAAACCTGATGCACCTTATCCTGTGTTTCGCAGTAATAGGTACAAAGAGCATGACCACTTTCGTGATAAGCAGTCAATTTCTTTTCTTTTTCGGTAACAACACGGGATTTCTTTTCAGGCCCAGCAATAACTTTTATAGTTGCTTCTTCAATTTCCTCCCTTGTAATTGCCTTTTTATTTTTACGGGCGGCAAGCAATGATGCCTCATTAACAAGGTTTTCAAGGTCAGCACCAGTAAATCCGACAGTTGTCTGTGCAATAACCTTTAGATTGACATCTGGTGCAAGCGGCTTATTCTTTGTGTGAACAAGTAGAATTTCCTCTCTACCCTTGACATCGGGATATCCAACAACGATCTGTCTATCAAAACGACCAGGTCTTAACAATGCAGGGTCAAGTATATCACGCCTGTTTGTTGCGGCAATAACAATAATATTCTCATTTCCAGTAAAGCCGTCCATTTCGACAAGCAACTGATTTAGTGTTTGCTCACGCTCATCATGTCCTCCGCCCAAGCCAGCGCCTCTATGTCGTCCGACAGCGTCTATCTCGTCGATAAAAATAATTGAAGGGGCATGCTTTTTAGCCTGTTCAAACAAATCACGAACTCTTGATGCACCCACACCAACAAACATTTCCACAAAATCAGAACCTGAAATAGAAAAAAATGGACAACCAGCCTCACCTGAAACAGCTCTAGCAAGTAAAGTTTTACCGGTACCAGGAGGGCCTAACAGCAAAACACCCTTAGGTATTCTGGCACCTATATCTGAATATTTTTTGGGGTTTTTAAGAAAATCAACGATTTCTTCCAACTCATGCTTTTCTTCATCAGCACCTGCAACATCAGCAAAGGTAGTTTTTCTTCCCTGATGCATCTGGTTTTTAACATTTGCCTTGCCGAATGTGGAATATTTACTTCCTCCGCCGGCCTGACGCATCATAAAAAAGAAAAGCAACACTGCCATAACAAGCAGAACCAGTGTTGGAACTATTGTTAAAAGCCAAGAATTATCCTTTATCTTAAAATAATCCTGCTCAAGAGGAGAGTCTGGATTTTTTTTATTATATTCCTGACGATAATTTTCAGTATCATTTAAGAAAATGCTTACATTAGGAACTGTATATTTAATTTTTTCATCCTTATCTTTAAGTTGGAATACAAGTTCTCCAGAGCCTAAATCAAATGTGTAGTTTGTGACTTCATAATTATCAAAATAACTAATTATTTCAGAATATTTAACATCCTTACTATCGCTAAATATATAAGGCCATGCCCAAGTTAGTGAAATAATTATTATAAATGCTAATACAGCATAAATTAAAACGCCTTTATTATTTTTTGGTGTCAATAAATTCACTCCTATCTTTTGTCTATGTATTTTGGTTATAAACAGCTATATAAGGCAAATTTCTATACTCCTCCGCATAGTCAAGTCCATAACCAATCACAAAATTATCTTCTATTACAAATCCAATATAATCTGCATAGATGCTTGATTTTCTTCTTGATGGCTTATCTAGTAATGTGCAAATCTTCAGTGAATTTGGTTTTCTTGTCTGAAGCAATTTACAAAGCGTTTCAAGTGTTAGTCCTGTATCTAAAATATCCTCAATAATAAGCACATCATAATTGGAGATATCAATACTTAAATCCTTAACAATATTAATGACACCTGAACTAACAGTACTTTTATTATAGCTTTTAACATACATAAAGTCAATTTCACAAGGCAAATCAATATTACGGATTAAGTCAGACATAAAGACAAAACAGCCTTTTAAAACGCCGATAAGCAAAAGCTTTTTATCTTTATAGTCGCGGGTAATCTGTCTACCCAATTCTTGTATTCTATTTTTGAGTTCATCTTCTGAGATAATGATTTTATAGATATTATGGTCATGCTTTAATATATTACTCACCTCTATCCAAAATATTTTGGATACAAATTTTAAGTATATTTTTTGAATCAGAAGTTGGTTTTACTCTATCATCAATACCAAAATTTTCAATAAAAATAACGCCCTTATCGTCAGCTAGAAAGCATATTTCATCACGAATATTTAAAGGAATATGACGGTTAAAGAGCTTTTTGACACTTGAAGTAAAATTATTATTAGCAAGTTTTATTTTATCGCCATTTCTACGGTTTCTTAAAATAATCTCACCGATAATTTTATCATAATCCAAATAGTAAATGTTTAATTTTTTATTAACAAAATTTGAACAAGATATGTCCAAATTGAAATTATTTATAATTTCAGCATGACATATTTTCGTCTCAGAGAACTTATTAACACCAAATTTCAATGTAAATTCAATATTAACAGTTTCTTTTTTATAAGACTTCTCTATTGAAATAGTACCCTTTTTTGATACAATATAAACATTATTGGCTATGTTAATTTTACCCTCTGACATAATTATATCATCAATAGCAAAAATTCGATTTAAATCATAGGATAATCCAGCTGAATTAATCAATCGGACAATGCAGCGATGTCGAATGGCCTTGTGATATTTTTGCAAGCCGCAAAGGGATAGTGGGGGAGAGAAGCATTCCCTATAAGCAATATCAGCTTGTTCATTTATAAAGTTATTTTCAAGCTCTAAAGCTGAAGAATTATTTGATACAGTATTTTCAAGGGATGGGTTAATCTCTTTTAAGGTCGGAATAATTTTATGCCTAATTTTATTCCTTGTATAGTCATGTGAAAGATTTGTGCTGTCTGTAACAAAGTCTTGATTTTTTTTATTAAGGTATTCCTCTATTTCCTTACGGGATATAAAAATAAGGGGTCTGATAATATTATCACGAGTGGGGGGAATACCGAGCAATCCTTTGAGCCCAGCACCTCTTGTAAGATTAAGAATAACGGTTTCGGCATTATCGGAGGAAGTATGTGCAGTTGCGAGCTTCATTCCCTCTGAATGTTTTTTGAAAGCCTCATAGCGTATATTTCTTGCAGCTAATTCAATTGATAGCTTATTCAACTTAGAGTATAAAGCAACATCATGTCTTTCCACTATGAGTTTTACTCCCAGACTTTTACATAGATTAACACAAAACTCTTCATCGGAATCACTTTCCTCTGCTCTGAGCATATGATTTATATGAATAGCGGAGATTGAAAGATTATATTTTTCTTGTAAATCCATCAGCACCAGAAGCAGGCAAACGCTATCAGCACCGCCGGAAAGAGCGATTAAAATATTATCCCCATAATTAATCATATTATACTTTTCAATAGATTCTATGACTTTTTTTTGTAAACTTTCCAATTTAACCTCTAACCATTCCTATCAAATTCTGCATTTGAGAATCTTGTAAACTGACCATCCCAAACAAGCTCAACAGTACCTGTTTCGCCATGACGGTTTTTAGAAACTATACACTCTGTAATATTCTGCTGTTCGCTTTCTTTGTTATAGTATGCATCTCTGTAAAGAAAAATAACAATATCAGCATCCTGCTCAATGGAGCCTGATTCTCTAAGGTCAGAAAGCATTGGTCGTTTATCAGGTCTGCTTTCGGGTCCTCTTGAAAGCTGTGACAGAAGAATAACAGGAATATTGATTTCTTTAGCTAAAATTTTTAACTGTCTTGTAATTTCGGAAATAACAACAACTCTGTTATCGCTTTTAGTGGTTGATGTCATAAGTTGTAAATAGTCGATAACAACCAACCCTATATTTTTCATGCGTCTTAACTTTGCCTTAATTTGTTGAACAGTAACTGCGGCTGTGTCATCAATATACATTGGTAAGCCACAAAGTACATTTGCACTTGAAGCAAGTCTTACCCAATCGTCTGATGACAATCTGCCTGTTCTTAGCTT
>JAAYPV010000105.1 GCA_012519635.1 Clostridiales bacterium | reverse complement strand
CAACTTTTCTATTTATGATAATAGGCAAAAATTCAATATCCAGAATGGTTTTACTATTATCTAATCCAATGCTTTATTATTTGATTTTTGTAATTTTTGTATTTATTGGATTTTCTAAACAACCTTGTTCGTGAATATTCAGATAGAACTTGCCTTGCTTTTGGTATTCAGCCGATCCCTGAAAAACCAGGGCATAGCAAAGGTTTGGATTATAATGAATGGGAGCATCAGAAGCGTGGTACATCATGGAAACAGAAAATTCGACTTGAAATTGATAGGCTTATAGCTTCTGTCAAAAATATTGATGAATTACTTTATGAACTGGAGCTTCTCGGTTATACCATTAAGCGTGGAAAATATATTTCTATCAAGGCGCCTAAGCAGCAGCGATTTGTACGAACCAAAACGCTTGGCGAGGATTATACCGCTGAAAGCATTGCATCACGAATATTATGGCGTGTTGTAGGTGCGAATGTCACTCTTTTAGGTGAGCCAGCACCTATTCGTGATGATTATATTCAAGCAATTGATGATGTTTCACAGCTTGCAAGGGACAGAAAGAAAATTCAACGAAAGCGTGACAACACTTCTCCTTACTCTCCTGAAAATGATATGGACGTTTATAAATTATCAGCACAGCTTACTATTATTAATCGGGATAATATTCATTCTATTGGTGAGCTTGATGGTAAAATTGAAAATTTGAAAAATGAGTATGAAAATGCACGGCAGGAACTAAATTTCCTTACTGTTCAGCAAGACAAGCTTGACAGCCTGTTGAACAATCAGAAACATATTTTTCACTTGTTGATAAGTCACAGGTTTCTATTGCCGAACGCCTAAAGCTGAATTTATGCAAGCAGACACTGAAAAGTAATAACATCCAAACCCATTCAGATTTTGACCATTTGAAAGTTTTACAACAGGAAACAGATAATAAAATATCAGCTCTCAAAAACAGCTTTGAGAACTGCAAGCGTTTATATGATACTTACTCTAATATTGCTAAGACTTATCATGAAATTTCTAAAGGGGATTATATTTCTCGGCTTGTCGCTGAGGAACAGCAAAAGCGTGAACGTGATGAACAGCAGAAAAAGAAGAAAAAATCAATTTAATTTAAAATTTTGGGGGTTTTTTTATGCGTTTAACCGCATTCAAGAAAATAGCTAATAAATCCGGATGTTCATACCTTAATCCTTATCTTCGTCTTGTTACTGGTGGTAAAATCATCGAAAAAAGAAAAGACAGCGATAGGCGGATAGTGGTTGCTATTGATAATAGGACATTTATTGAGAATGGTACATTCCATATCTACCCCATTGCCGCATTTGGCAGATGTTGTTTCATTATCTGCCCCCTATGCGGTGAAATTCACACTCACGGCAATGTTAACGGATATAGGGTTCCGCATTGTTATGATTTTGATTTAAGGAAAAGGGAATACTTTATCGAAGAAATGCAACAAGTAAATACAAATAGATAACCACCCATTATATTAAAATACAGCCATAAAAGCAAAAATACTTTTATGGCTTTAACCTATTATAAATCATTATAATACCCTTGCTTTGTTTTGAAGCATAATAACAGATTTATTCTGTTCTCTCGCATATTCAGAAATATACAAACTTTCAGACCCTACCCATAACAACATATCCGAATTGTCAATCATATATCTGTCGCAGTCAAAATAGCAACCCTTATAAAATTTTGTATTAAGCATGATTATACTGTCAGCCTGTTCGTGTACAGTATAAAACCTCTCTCGCCATTCGTCCGACCATAATGCAGACTGATTTTCAAACGGCATAACTATATTTAACCTAACTGGATTATATTTTCGTAAACTCAAAACTACTTCAGCCGCCCAGAGTGGTATTCCCATTTGACAATTGCTTATAAAATCCGTGACATGGTGTTAGTATATAACTATGGACACGGAAAGTTGAACATTCTATAATATAACAAAGGAGTGTTCAATCATGGCAAAAAAACAAAAATCCTATACACCAGAATTCAAGCAGCAGATTGTAGACCT
>JAAYPV010000104.1 GCA_012519635.1 Clostridiales bacterium | reverse complement strand
GCGTTTCAAGGCGTTACCCTATCATTCCACCTGTCGGAATATCAGTTCTCCAAGAACCGTATTCAAATTTTTTATTTTCATACGACCTTGTGCGTAACCTTTTCAGTTACGAACGTGTCGCACTTTTGCCCGCACCCACTTGGTGAGCGAGCAAGGTGTTTCCGCCATACATCGTGTGTGCAATGGCATTGAGCTGATGTGTTCTGAGCTGAATTTCAGGGGATATACCCGAAAAAGTGATATGACTTCCGTCATACTCTCTCGGTCTGGAGCTGTTGAACATCTCGTTGTACTTGTTTACGAGCATTTCACGGCGGTCGGGGTCTTTGAATATCCAGTCCTTAAACGCTTGCTTGATAGCTTCTTGCTTTTCTTGAGCAATCATCGTTTCCTTCTTGTTGAGAACGGATTTAACTGTACCGTCAGGCTGTTCCACACGGTCGTAAACTCGTGCGTCACGGAGGTTAAGAGTATCTTCGATAATAGAGTATGCGTTCTTTCTTGCCGTGCCATAGGTCATATTGGCAGCTACATTGCTTCTGTCCACATTCTTGCCTTCAATGTTCCATTCAGACGTGTATTTCGAGAAATTCACATCAAACATATTCTGCAAGTATCGTGGAACTTGGAGAGTTTCAATCATAAACTGCTTGATTATATCCGTATCAAGCCAAGTCGCACCAAGTCTGACATCAATTTCACTTGCTTCAAGAGGTTTTGGCATAGCTTTTTCAAGAGCAGCGATGTTTACGCTTAAATCCTCGTCAAATACTTCTGCCGCTTTCTTTGCAAATTCAAGCTTGCCTCGAACGTTGCCCGACAGATATTCGTCAGCAGTTTCCCACTGATTGTTTTGAGGATTGCGGAAAATGACACCTTTAAGGTCAGATACAAGCTGTTCTTCCGATTTGCCCGTAAGCTGTTCCATAAAAGGAATATCTACACGAGCCTTTTCGGAAATAGATACCGCAAGAGCTTCCGAAGCTGTATCCACGCTTGTAACCTGTGCTTTCTGCTTGATAGTACGCTTTGTGAACATATCTGCCTTGCGTTCAAGTTCTCCGTTCTCGTTAAGAACTTCAAGAGAAGAAAGAAGGTAGTAGGAGCTGTCCTCGGAAAATGCTCTTGCATTACCCGTAGAATTGATTAAGCCGTATTTTTTTGTAAAATCGTCATAGACTCTGTTAAGCTCTGTCTGCTGTGAGCGAATATCATAGTCGCTATACTCATTGAGCTGATAGTCAATCAACGTTCTCACGCAATCACGAAGCTCGCACATTCCCTTGATACGCTCCTCGGTTGCCTTTGGCAAATCATCTTTGAGGAACATACGGCTGTTTTCTCTGAAATAGAGCTTATCATCTACTACTGCATAGGAGAAATTACGCACGTTCGGGTCGGCAGGGATACTCTCTGCAACCTTTTCTGTATTTTCCTGTTCAACTTCGGGGATATTACCCTGAATATTCTTGATAGCTTCTTTGAGCTGTTCTTTCAGGCTTGCTCCCTCGATGGGAACGCAAGCTGTTTCTTCGGCATTGCCGTACATAGAAAACTCTACACCTTGCTTCATTTCACCGAGTATCATTTCGGGGTGCTGCTCAAAATACTTGTTTACGGGAACTCCGTCCTCTGTCTGACCGAGGTGTACCCAATCAGGCTCAATGTCAAGCATTTTAGCACGCTTCTGGAGAAAGATAATGTCAGAGGTTACTTCCGTTCCTGCGTTATCTTTAAAAGCATTGTTCGGAAGTCGGATAGCTCCGAGAAGTTCGGCTCTTTGTGCAAGGTATTTTCTAAACTGCGGATTAGCCTTGTCAAGAGTACCCTTTGAGGTTACGAAAGCTACAACACCGCCTGCACGAACCTTGTCAAGCGATTTCGCAAAGAAATGGTCGTGAATGTTCAGATTAAGCTTGTCATAACGTTTTTCAGCAAGTTTGTACTGCCCGAAAGGAACATTACCCACTGCAACATCAAAGAAGTTGTCGGGGAAAGAGGTCTTTTCAAATCCGCTTATCTGAATGTCTGCGTTCTGATAGAGCTGTTTTGCTATTCTGCCTGAAATGCTGTCAAGCTCTACGCCGTACAGCTTGCCGCTTCTCATTTCTTCGGGCATAACACCAAAGAAATTACCTACGCCCATTGCAGGCTCTAACACATTACCGCCCTTGAAACCGAGATTTTCAAGTCCTTCATACATCGCATTGATTACTGTCGGAGAGGTATAATGTGCGTTCAGGGTAGAAGCCTTTGCACTTTCGTACTCATCAGGGGAAAGGAGCGTGTAAAGCTCTGTAAATTCGTTTGACCAAGCCGAATTGTTTTCGTCAAATGCCTGTGCAAGACCGCCCCAGCCGACATAACGGGAGAGAACTTCCTGTTCTTCGGGAGTTGCTCGTCTGTTTTCAAATTCAAGCTCGTTAAGGAGCTTGATTGCTTCTACATTCGCCTTGAACTTTGACTTTGCACCGCCGACACCAAGGTTTTCGTCTGTGATAGTGAAATCGTGCTTTTCGCCGTTTAGCTCAGACACTTCCGAGATATTGGGTGCTGGCTCGTTGATTACGTTTTCCTTTTCGGAAGCTTCATCAACAAGTGCAAAGCCGTTCTCGTATATTTCGGACTCATACATAACACGGAAGATAGGGTAAATGCTGCCGAGGTCACGGAGCTGATATTTTGTATCGTGGACTGTCAACCCAAAATAGTACAAATTAAATTCGGACAAAGTTATTTTTAAATTCTTTTGGTGATAAATAGCCTAAGCTTCCATGAATACGATAGTTATTATGTAAGCGTCAACGGAAGCACGCCTATAATAAAAGCACCTAATCAAGTATAATAGCTTTATCTTAATTAGATGCTTGTATTTTTGCATTCTTCTGGTATTTTATCTGACCAAGGTAGTAGATCTTCTATTTGCAAATCTTTAGAGAGTTGAATTTGGCTAAAAACATAATTTAAATAGTCATAGGGCTTTAAATTATTAGCTATAGCCGTTTGTATAATAGAATAAATTGTAGCAGAAGCACTTGCTCCATTAGGTGTATTAGAAAAAAGCCAGTTTTTTCTACCAATCACAAACATTTTAATAGCTTGTTCTGCTAAATTATTACTTAGCTGGATTCTTGCATCTTTTAAAAACGAGGTCAGATATTCTTTCTGATTTATTGCATAAGTAATAGCCTTACCAAGTAGACTTTGGGGTAAGGTTTTAAGGGTAATTATGTTTATATAATTATAGAATTCTTCAATTAGCTTGGATGATTCGGTTTGCCTCATTAATAGCCTTTCTTCAAGACTATATGAGGCATCGTCAGCCTTATGCTCTAAGGCAAAGAGCTTACTTATATACTCTTCACATTTTTTGGCTTCATGATTATTTTTATTTATTTTATAAGCCTCATGAAACTTTCTTTTTGCATGGGCAAAGCAACCACATAAAGTTTTATCCTTTATCTTTTTATACCCTGCATAGCCGTCACAATGAAGAAATTCCCCTTTCCAGTCTTTTAAAAATTCCTTAGCATAGTCACCACTTCGACCTATCTGATAATCATAAAGGATAACTGGTTTTTGGCAGGCAGTAGATGTTCTGTATACCCACATATAAGACTTTTGATGGCACTCTCTACCTGGCTCATTTAAGACCTCTAATGTCGTCTCATCTGCATGGATTAAATAATTACGTAAAAGCTCCATCTTCAAGGCTAAATACAAAGGGTTTAATAACGCTGCTCCTTTTAGAATCCAATTAGATAGATTTTGCCTACTTATTTCCATATCTAGTCTTTTAAATTCCTGTTCTTGCCTGTATAGGGGAAGGGCAAGAGCAAATTTTTGATTTATTATATAAGACAAAAAGCTACTAGATACAATGCTTTTTGGAATCAAGGCTTTTGGAGAATCCGCTTTTATGATAAAACCTGAATCACCTTCTTTATCACAAAGTCTACAACTATAAACATAAGTAATATGTTCTACCTTTTTTACCTTAGCAGGTATTATTTGTATCTCTGTCCTCACTTCTTTTTTCATTTCAGTTAGATTTCCATCACATTTAGGACATACTAAATCTTCATCGTCTATTTTATATTCAATTATCTCAACTGGTAAGTTTGCAAAGCATTCGCCTCTTTTTCTTTTCTTTTTTGTATGAGACTTAACAAAAACTTCTTCTACAGTAGGTTCAATAGCTATAGGCTCTTTTAAAGTTTCAGCCTCGTTAAAAAGGTCAAAAAGAGAAAGCTGGGCTTCATCTACCTTTTCAGAAGACTTGCCAAATTTCTCTTTTTGACGTAATTTCAATTGTTCTATATACCAATCGTTAAGCCTTGATAATTCTAAGATTCTTTCTTCATTTACTTTGATTTTATTATTTTTTAATTTAAGTTCTTCCTCTTGGTCCGCAATTTTAGAGCTTAAATATTCTATTTCTTTTTTTAGTTTTTCTAATAATTCCACTCTAAAAATCCTCCCATTTTTCTTTCTTTTATTAGATACATTATACCATAAAAGTGGGAGAAAAGCTAGTAAAATTCAATGTTTTGCCCATATTTCTTGACGTTTTATTTTCTGTCTAATGCCAGGTGACTTTATTAGATTATAGAAATCTTCTAGGGAAAAGTTCATAGTAATTTCATCATTATAAACTTCAGGCCAAATCACTTTACCCTTTTCAAGTCTTTTGAAATGGATCCAGAATCCATTATCATCCCATACTAATATTTTAATTCTATTTCTTTGCCTGTTACAAAAGCCAAAGAGTATTTTTTCCATGGGATCAAGTTCAAACTCACTCATAACTATTTCACATAGCCCATTTATACTTTTCCTCATATCTACAGCTCCACATGCTAAAAGTACTTTATAATCTTTATAATCAAACATTAGCTTCTTTCACCACCTTGATTATTTGCTCTATGAAAGAAAAAGGTGTGGTCTCATTGATATGAAGTTTGCATATACCAATTTCAAGTATAGTGTTAAAGGGTAGAGTCTCTGTACCATTGACTCTGTTTTTTGATATGGAAGCTTTGATTTCTTTTTCTCTGTCTGCTTTAGGTTTAGGAGAAATAAAAACAAGGCTATTTGTATCCTCTTTGGTGGCAAGGCTTCTCCATGCATCAAAAGTTGATGGTGGAATGTTGTTAAGGCTGCACCAGGCCTTTTTGCTTAAATTACTTTCAATGTAATTATTATAAAGTTTTATTCTTTCTTCTTTTGTCCTATATCTTCTTTTTTTCAAATATAACACCTCCATAAAAGGTATTATAATAAAAATGTTTATATTTTATAAGGCGTGCTTGGGTTGACGCTTACTCAGCATCAACCATTTTAAGTTGATTATCCTCCATTTCATATATTTTTTTCTCATCTGAAATAAAATATAATTTTCCATCTTTTATATTGAATTCAGTTACATTAATTTGAGCAAATATCTCTTTTTCTCCGTTTCTAATTTCATCAACAGCAATTCTGTACAAGCTTTTTTCATTTGAAAATGAATTTGTAAGATAAATATAACCGTCATATAAGAATATATCTGTCCAAAAGTCTTCATTTGTAACAGTGGTTTGTTTTGATAATAAATTATATACTTTAAAAGCCATTTATCAGTGTTATCGAATAAATAATTTATTAGAAACTATTTATCTGTATTTTAGGTATTCACTTTTCTTCATAGAGTACACATTAATTAAAAATAAGTTGTTGTTCGATATTATCCTTCCATTGCACAATAAAGTCTGAATTTTCTAAAATTGCATAAGCTTTTAAGGCATTTTCATCATATGTCTTGTATGACGTACCAGTAGATTCACCGTATGAAATAACACGAAAAACTTTATCTGTATTCCCATCTTCCCATTTGTAACAATTTATAATATAACTAATTCTGTCTTCAACATCTGGAAAGGCATCTTCCTCGGAGCGATGGTAATAGTCGCTGTTCAAATCCACAGATAATATACTTTTTTTAATTTCTATTAAATCTTCACTTGTTATGTTTCCCATTTCTGTTATATCCTTAAGGGAATCCCATATAGATTTATCATTTGTTTGCCATTTTAAAAGAAATTCGTGTGATGTTTCGTGTGAGATAAATATCCCACACGAAACAGTGCCGTTTGCAGAAACATACAAAACATTGTAATTATCATATTTAGGGGTATAAGCAATTATTGATATAAGAATACTATCATCATTCAAAGTCATAACCTCACTTGATGAATCCGTCTCTGTGCTGGATTCTGTGTTAAAGGAATTTTCTACACCACAAGATGTCAAACTGCACAAAGCGAAAGCAAACAATAACAATACCATTACTTTCTTCATAGTTCTTACCATTACTTTCTTCATAGTTCTTACCCTCAAGTTATTGTATTAATCGTTGTTATTGTACCATTGCTGATAGAAAATACATTCCAACGTGTCCCTCTAAATCCTATAGGTACGTTATATGTTTCTATAAGACTGTTGCCTTGATATACCATTACTTTCGCAGAAGAATACGAGAGAGCTGTAGAGTTTGAGTTGCTACCATTGGTGAAATCTTGCACATAATATGTGCAGTTACCAATATCGCCAGTCCATGTGAGTGTTACGGTTTCTGGTCCATAACTGCTGGTATCGTCCCAATCCAAACTTGCAATTGTAGTTCCGTTATATGAATAGCTTTTGCTTCCGTAATACACATGAAATGAGTTGCCATTAACAGTACCAGTTAAATGAGAATCTAAATCTCTTGGAGTATCGCCCCAAGTTAGAATAATTCTGTATTCGTTGTCATCTAACACTGGAGTTATTGTAGCATACTGTATTCCATTATTAGGTGAAGATGTAACATTGATGTATGCCGTAACATAACCATTTTTAGAAATTTCAGCTGTGTATGCTCCAACCTGCAGTGACACAGAATATGAACCGCTGCTATCTGTAGTTTCTTGCTTAACAATACCAAACAATCCTGTCACGTATGAACCAGTTTTATTATTCCACCCATTCCTCAATTTGACTTGTGCTCCCGAAACATTACTGCCTGTAATGGCATCGTAGACTTGCCCGTACATATTCAAGAAAATGCTGTCAGTCCACGATTCATCATAAAGGGTGATAGTATCTAAATAGACAGTTCTTTCTTGAATTGCCTGATAGTACATTGTTTCGCCGAGATACAACATTTTTTCAAACTCTAAACGATAAGTTCCTGCAGGAATAATTATTTCATAATATCCCTCGTCATCAGTCATAACAACATTAGCGATATCATTATTGCCAGAAATTCCATTTGCATCTTCTAACATTGCAGTAACTTTTACATCGCTTAATGGGTCGCCATTTTCGTCAATGACTCTACCTATAGCAATACCATTATACTGATTGTTTGATGTGTTTTCACCAGTTTCAGTTAATATATCCAGAACATACATCGTCCATTCAATTGTATCAGCAGCATCAAGAAATCGTGTTTCTAATCTTATATTTCTTGCATTAGCTTTTACAATATTTTTTAACCTTGATGCTTCAATTGCAGGATTTATAGAAAAGGCTAAGCCTAAAGTTCCAGACACATGGGGTGCCGACATTGAAGTTCCGCCTGTAGAATAATAGTTACCGCCACTATGAGTCCCCGTTATACCACTGCTATATATGCTTTCACCAGGAGCTAAAATATCAACCCTGCTTCCAACATTGCTAAAAGCTGAAAGTGAATAACTGCTATCAACAGAACCAACGCATAGGATTCTTGAAGAAATTTTATATTTTTTCACATAAGACAAGAAGTGGTTATATTGTGCATCAACTTCATTTAAGATATTCGTTGCACTTGAATTAGGAGCACCATAAGTAGTTGTTGTATCTGCGTCGGGATAAGCGGTCGGGTTTGCATTATAATCAACAACACTTACATACCCTGCAGTGGAGCCTGGATTTTCATAGTAATTTACATTGTTTCCGTTTCCAGCGGACATAACGAGTAAAAATTCATACCCTTTATCAATTAACTTCTCCAAAAATGGCTCTATTATATTTGCATTTTCAATCATAAATAATTTTGCCGATGATACGTCTTGAGAAGCCCCGAAACCTATAGCGCGATATCCCCAACTAAGGTTAATTACCTTAACATTATTTCCTATCAAAGAAACAAGGGCGTATTTATACTCGAAAATTGTTGATGCGTTGGCTAAATTTAAATCCGTGTTTCCATTAAATGAATATCCATAAAGACGGTTTTTCACACTTATACCTGTAATGCCATCTCCATTATTAAAAAGCGCTCCCATTGTTCCAGCTACGTGCGTTCCATGATTTTCACCAGAACTTACTAAGTCAGCTAATGTAGTGAAGTTGTTCCATGTTTGCGTAAACCGCAAATCTTCATGCCACTCATCAAACGCACTATCCATTAAGCCAATTTTAATATTGTGCAGACCACTAACGTCAGCATCAGCAGAAGAAGCAGTTTCATTAGCAATTACACCTAAATTAATCAAAGCAGATTCAAGTCTAATCGCTTCAATGCCCCAATTATTTCCTCCAGGGCTTGCTTCGTCCCACTCAGTATTCCATTCGCTATCATTAGATATGAAATCTCCGGTTTCTTGGAGTACAATATTTAAAGAAATATTCTCAACAAACAAATCCATAGCAATTTGCGAGATTATGTTTTTTATTTCCTCAATATCAACATCGGTATTAAATTCAATCTGATAGTCATTAGTAAGTTGAAGATAACCAACGATAGTTGCATTGTATTGAGCTGCAAGTGCAGAAATATCACTGAATCCTACAGTATCATCTGCAGACAACAAGAATTGATTTTTTACACAGTATATGCCATTGCCTGCATATACTATATCGTCTAAAGATGTGATTTCCTTGTAATAAGCTTCACCTATATCAAGAATGTCACCATCCTCTTCGATATTAGTAGGTATAGTATAATCTTCCGATTCAAACGGACGCATAAAGTTTTCGTTTTTATTAATATTAACGCTGTTGTTTGCTATGATCTCAATATCCTGTGCGATAATCAAACCATTGATGCTAACATTACTACTATTAATGTAAACTGTTCCGAACGGAGCATAAATAAGTCCGTTCATAGAAAAATTATTGTTATCAACGTGTACATCACCAAGTTGAGAATATATGATTGAGTTGTTGGCATTAAAAGTTTCGCCTTCGATAATTACATCCTCAACGGTCATAAGCGCCGTATTATTAAGAAACAAACTTCCATTCGAATTGAATGTGCCCTCAGCAAAAGTTGGTGTCGAAATTGTAGTATTATACATCGATGTTACATAATTCTCAGTCAAGAATTCAACGTCAGCATCAAAGTACATATCTTCGATTGCGGAGTGATAGTTAATCATACGGTTCTCTTGGTTTTCATAAACAACCCCATTAATATTATTGTTCATACGACCAACTGAAGTAAAGACACCATTTGTGACAACATCACCATTTATCCCGATATTCTGTGCGTTAATCTTAATTGATTCGTTTTTCATTTGTGCAAAAAGAACACAAGACGGAATCGAATATCCGCCGTCAGCACTGGCAGGAACAAAAGATAAAAAGCCTGAAACCATAACAGCACAAGTAAACATTGATACTGCTTTTTTGAATAAATCCTTAATAATCATTACAGAACCCTCCTCGATTTTTTTGAACAGTTCAATTTTTCAGATTTCAGAAAGGCAACTGTTCTTAACCTTTCCCAAAATCAACATCCCTGTACAGATATATAGCGACTGCCCAAATAATATCCACTACGAGTGATGTTAGATTTAAGCATCGAAAGACAATAGCTACGGAAATCTCTGAAATACAAATAACTATTGTTTTCCGTTTGTAAATCTTTTTCTACAATTCATCCAAAGGTTTATTCTCGTTGCCAACAGGCGGACAGATTGCATTAATTTGTGCCATTGCCTTGGATAGCCTTACTTTTTTGCCTGTTTCAGTATTTCCGGCTCTTTGGGCTGATGCACACCGAAAAAAGAAGCATTTCCGCAAGCCTTTTCAGCAGTTTTTAATCCGATTTTTGCAACTGCGTTCAAAACTTTCTTTTGTAATTCTTTCATTGCTAACACTCCTCGTATAATATGTTTATAGCCAAGTAATACAGGTTATAAACTTATTCCTTTTTGATATAGATGGAGGATAATTCTTTTACATCTAGAGGTACTCTCTACCTCGAGTGCTGGACATCCTTTTCACATCTATATAATTAATAGTTACACTTTATTATCTGCTATCCCAAGTGCTATAATGATTCTATAAGAATCGTAGCTGTGGTCGCTGCTATCACTCCTTGCAAAGCATTAAGCTATTGCCTAGAAAGCTTGCAGCCCGGACGATACACCAAGACTTATTACACAAATGCTGCACCCCAGTACTAGCCTCCAGCAGGGTATTTTTACTGATTCAGTGCTAATAACGCGAGGTTTAGGCCGGTGTATTGGTTTGGGATAAGCCATGATTACTTTTCTTCATTACTAACAGAAAGGTGGTGAATATTCATGAAGAAAATCGATTACCTATCAACGCTTTTCATTGGAATTGATATTGGTTCCAGAATTAACGTTGTTTCCGCTATTGACTTCAATCAAGAGTTTTTCATTAGGATGAAGTCAATACCTAATGCCAGGGGCGGTGCTGAAGTTTTGGAAGATATGATTGCTGATGTATTAGAAAAAACAATCAGTTTCGCTATGTTATCATAGGCCTAGAATCTACTGGTTTTTATGGAGTACACATTGCAAACTATCTATCTACCTGTGAAAAACTTGCACCTTTTTCAACCCATGTTTATTGTTTAAATCCTAAAGAAGTAGCTAATTATAAAGCTTCTTTTAATTCCTTAGATAAAAATGATGGTATTGATTCATTTGTTATTGCTGATTTTGCCCGTGTTGGACGAATTACTATCAAGCCTTGGCGTGGCTCCCAATATCTAGCTCTACAAAGGCTTACACGCCATAGGTTACATATTTCTGAATGTGTCGCTAAAGAGAAAGCCTGCTTACTGAACAATGTATTCTTAAAGTTCAGTGAATTTGCTATGCTCAAAAATGGGGATCATCCATTTTCAAACAAATACGGTGCAACTGCAGAAGCTATACTTACTGAATTTATGACAAATGATGATCTAATTAACTCATCAACAGAGGAATTAATTGAATTTATCAATAGTAAGAGCCGTGGTCGGATCTTAGATCCTGCTGAAACTGCTACTTTACTACAAACAGCTGCTAGGAATTCCTATCGCCTTGATAAATGCCTTTATGAGCCCCTTACAGTCTCTATTAGTAGCTCATTTAATTGCATCTCTGCATTTGAAAAAGAGCTAAAAGCAATAGATGAGGCAATACTAAAAACCGTTAAGGGCCTAAATCCTGTAGAATATCAAGTTCTTAATTCTATTCCTGGTATAGGAAAGGTATATTCTGCTGGCATACTTGCTGAAATCGGCAGTATTAAATGTTTTAGAAACAATGATGCCCTTGCAAAATACTCTGGTATTGTTTGGAGAGAAAATCAGTCTGGTGACTTTAGGGCTGAAAACAATCCAATGAGTAAAGCTGGAAACCGTTATTTACGTTATTACATCATAGAGGCTACTAACAGTGTTATTAAACACTGTCCAGAGTTTCACGCCTTCTATAGCAAGAAACATGCTGAAGTGACAACTCATCAGCACAAACGAGCACTCGCGTTGACCTCCCGTAAATTTTTACGTATGCTTTTTGGCCTGCTGGACAAAAGTAGGCTCTACTCTGTGGATAAGAGTAGGTAATTAATATTGAATACCCAAAACTTACGTTTTTCTTTTCTGAAAGACCGTAGGTCTATTAAAGTTACCCATTTATATTGAAATCATTTCAAATTAGGGGTTGACATATTACCAAATTGCTTTCGTTGTAATTTTTCTATCACAATCAACATCGTTACGGCAAACAATGTTAAAGTAAAGACTACGGATAATTTGGTGTATATAAAATAAAGTACCAAAGATAGAATAATCCAAATAAAGCTTAATGCTATACTTATTTTGCGACTTTTTATTTTCTCATCTACGCTTAACCGTTTATTCTCATTGTCGATAGGTGCAAATTCCCAAATCGCTGATAAATATACGGTTAAAAATATTACTAGATAAAATATGTTATAAAAATCCAAAAGAATATTTGATACCAGTAAAACAGCTGAATATATAATAATAAATATGGCATTGCATTTTAAATAGGTGTTAGCGTGATACCCACCGCAGTATTGTCTTGTGAATACGAAAACTACATAGAACACGGCGGATTCTAAGATGTAACCTGTTAGTATTCCGACCGAAATCACAATTAGCAGACTTATAAGACTTGAAATAAATATTTCGTACCCATAACGGTACACGTCTTTTTTATCCGGCTCAATAATTTCTTTTTCACATAATAATTTTGTTATTCTGTTACTTAAAGATGAAATCATAGAATCGCCCCTTTCATTATTATGGTAACATATTTTCCTATCGATGTCAATTGATTTAGCATTAACGATAGCGTTAATTTACTTTCGGATATTAATGGTTAGAAGGCACCTATGATGATTAAGTTTTATTATTAGAGTTAGAATTATTAGAATTGTGATTTTATTATAATAGATTATTTGATTTTTTACTAGTGTCATTTACTGCTTATAGATTTTACATATGCTAAATAAACAACTCAAGGATACCCTTTGGCTAAAGTCCTTGACTTGTTTATTTATCACATTGTGCTCTATATTTAAGCAGTTAATGACATGTTATGCAATTGAAATTGCTATATTTACCAGGTTTTTCATCCAATGTAATTCTCTTTTTTCTATACCTGGAATTTCACCTTTCATACCATTTCCTATAGACCAATTACTTTTTTTATCTCTTAATTCTTTTATAAGGCTTTCATGTTTTCTGCCTTCTTTTTTTTTTGCTTTTCCTTTTGATATCTTAGCAAATCTATTACTTTCCCATCATTCATCTTAAAGGCTCTAAATTTACTCATTTGGTCACATCCTAGGGTAGACCATCCCATGGGTCTACTACTTAATCTAGCACTTAATACATGGCTTATTTGACCCTCTGCACAGCATTTCCAGTAGCCTTCTTTATCTGTGGTTCGTATTTTTATACCAGACCAGTTGTTGCTTAAATATTTATATGCTCCTTTTACTTCTTCTAACTTACTTTCTTTTTCTGTAATATCAATTATTTTTTGATAGACATCTCTTAGGGCTTTTTTATCAGCCTTGTTAATAGCTTCCCATATCTCGGTCTTTGCATCATCAGCACTATCAAACAGGTGGATTACTGATTTATTAATATATTTCATCATATGAAATTTATCTAAAATAAAATGACTGTTTTCGATTACCTCACATCCAGTTTTTATCCATGGAGCCCCATCACCTGCTATATATACTGCTTTTAAAACATCTGTATCGTAAACATGCTCTATGTAATCACTAACTTCTTGCCATAATTTTGTATTTCCTGATTCACCTTTATAAACTCCTGTAAAATATCTTTTACCAATTAATTTGTATCTTGGATTTGAGGATTTTTCACCCGACTCATTTATTATATCCTCATATAAACAGATTAGTTTAGGCATTATTGTATTAATTTTATTACACCTTTTATCTTCTCTTAAATCTCCTTTTTTCTCCCAGAATTGTGCTGATACATGGTCTTCATCTGCAACAATATATAGTTTTTCTAGTTTCTTTTTCTCTTTTACTTTTTCTAAAGGCATGTATATCTGGGTATCATGTATTAGTCTTTTTGTGGCTTGTTTGCTTGCTGGAGTGGTTTTGCTTGCATTTATACCACCTTTTCTATAGCTAGAATCTACAGCCTCTTCTATGATGTTTGCAGCTGCACCATTGCTTATTCTTTGGTGGGCTTGTATTCCTAGTATTTCATCTAGTAAATATATATATTCACCGGTTTTCTTATCTACATATCCTGTTCTTTTATATTTAATTGGTCCCATAATATCTAGAATCTCTTTGCTTTGATTTCTTTTATCTATATTCCATTTTTCTTTTCTAGCACTACTTTCCCTAATAAGGTCATCAAGCTTCTCATAAAGCTCTCCTAATAGGTTTTTCCCTAGCTTTAACACCTTATCATGAACTGTTTCTGATAGATGATCCACATCTATTTCACTTGTTAAAATTTTTCCTAAATCTTTTTCAATATTTTTAATGTCTTCTTCAATAAACTGTAGTATACTGTTATACATAGAAAGCACCTTCCTTTGGTTTTATTTTGTTTGTCAAACTTAATCATAACACAAAGTGGTGCTTTCTTCTTTTGTTTTTTTATTTAACCGAAAGTAAAGTTACGCTATTGTACTATATCAGACTAATTAGTTTGTAAAAAACCCACAACTCTACTTCAGAGTCATGGGCTATTTGCTTCTGGTTTTCATATTTCCATTTCAATGCCTGATTTGAAGGCTATGACGAGGTGGTCTTCATAGACTGTAACGCTCTGGATTATCTTCCTTACAAGCTTATCATCATATTCTAGAGTGCGGAATTTGTTCTTGCGGATAAATTCAATTAACTCATCGATTCGCTCATTTTCGCCACTAAGAGAGGCGTCTTCTACTAAAAGGGTCTGTCGCTTGTCTCTCAGCTCATCAATCTCATCTGCTAGATGTTCATAGTCTTGCCCCTTATTAGCCAGCTTGATGAGTTCTTTTTGTTTTTCCTCTAGTAAGTTGTTAATCTCTGATATTTGGTATTCTGTGGTTTCACCAATAACCGCATGAATATTCTCTTCCAGTGTTTTTATCATATTGTTGCCACCTGCAAGCAGTTTATTAATCGCAGCCATAACAGCGCCATAGAGTTCATCTTCTTTTACGGTTCGGTTCTTACAAACTTCAGGACCTTGCTCGATTCTAGTCACACATCGCCAGACAAATTCTTTTCTGCCATGAATATTCCAATAGGTTCTCCTATAAATAT
>JAAYPV010000103.1 GCA_012519635.1 Clostridiales bacterium | reverse complement strand
TTAAGCATTCCCTCTTTAAATCGATTTTAAGTTTAATAATTTCCGAAATCAAATTCGTATTTTTGTGGATTATATCTATCATATGCTGCTTCATTTTTAACTACTTCATATTTGTCAGCTATTTCATCAATCATTTCATCATACTCATCATAATATAGATTATACATTATTGAATCCTTCATTTGCTCTGACCATAAATCGTCATTTGTCATTCTCTCTTCAATATCTAGCTTTAGTATGATATAACAAGCATCATCCTCCTGAACAAGAAATGGCTTTCCTATTATAGCATCACCAAATATAGCCTCATTACTCTTTTTTGAAGGCCTATAATTAAGTGTTGTTGTTTCATCAGATTCATCTTCATCCGATTGTTCAGCAGTTGTTACTTTTCGTACTATTGCCTCATTCTTATATGGGTTTGTTGTAGTAGTTTCCTCTGAATTATTAGTATCTTCATCATCAGAGCTTTCAATTGTTGTTACGCTAGTTTCATCCTCATCAGTTTCTTCATTTGAATTCTCATCTGTTTTTGTAACTTCTTCAGAGGTATCGGTTATTTCCGTAGTAGTTACACTAGTTGTTGTAACTGTTGTAGTTTCCAAAGTTTCTCCATTTTCACCAGTTGCTGTAGCTGCAGCTGCTTCAGACGCTAAGGATTCTGTAAATTCAGAATACTCATCAATCAAATCATCTATGCTTTCGCCATCTTTAAGCCTTTGAAGATATTCCTCAGCCATCTTTATTCTGTCTTCTTTATCATTACCCTCTAATAAATTTCCTGAACCATCTTTTAAATCAACTTTAATGTATTTAATTCTTGCATAATTATCTATATAATAATCTTTCAATTGTTGCTCAGTTACAGATTTTAAACCACCTATACCATAATATTTTCTCATTATTAAGTCATTCTTATAGTTTGATGTAATAACATCCTTTATTGACTGCTCACCAATACCGTTTTTTGCAAGCATATCACCATAGCTGTCCATGATACTTGCTATATTTTGCTTAATTTCTAAAAGCTCATCATCACTAAAGGAAAGCTCCAATCTTTCAAATTCCCTTTCAATTGCTACATATTTTTTTAACTGTTTAGTTGTTTCATTTTGAACCCACTCCAAAACAGGAATATCGTCAATCTTTGCTTTCTTAACTTCCTTTTTATTCTCTGTATCAATGCCCTTATCCTGTAATTTATCCAAAGCAGTCATATATGCACTATAAGAATAATAAATATAAATCCCAGCCCTTATCTCATAACCATCAATTTTTGCAGCCCATGCAGTATCACCACAGCCTACCATTGAAATAATCATAAGAAATGCAATAAAAGCTGCTGATATTTTTTTTAACTTCGCCATTAAATTTTACCTCCAGAATGTAAATCTTAATCAATTACAGTATATTATACTACATATTTTTATTCAAGTCTATACTTTTCCAAAAAAAATTAAATTATATTTAAATCAAGCTTATCGTGGATTATTAAGATTTTTTGTGATATAATTTTATTATAAAATATAATTAGATAATTAGGAGTGTGCCATTTATGACAGCGTTAATAACAGGTGCCAGCTCTGGAATAGGCAGGGATATGGCACGATATCTTGGCAGTATGGGTTGGAACTTAATCCTGACCGCAAGAAATAAAGCTGAATTATATAAATTAAAGGATGAATTAAAACAAAAATATAATAACAAGGTAGCAGTAATTCCTCTGGATTTAGCTGAAGAAAAAGCTCCGTTTAAGCTATATCATACCTGTAAAAACAAGAAAATAGATATGCTTATAAACAACGCTGGATTCGGTGTTTTCGGGAACTTCACGAAAACAAGCCTTGATAGTGAGCTTGAAATGCTCAAGGTCAATATCCGTGCTGTGCATATCCTTACAAAGTTGTTTCTCACTGATTTTAAACGCAGGAATCATGGAATTATTCTTAATACCTCATCTTCTGCAGGATTTATGCCCGGTCCGCTGTTTTCCTCATACTATGCGTCAAAAAGCTATATATTGAACCTAACATTGGCTATTCATGAGGAATTAAGGCGTGAAAAAAGTAATGTTAAAATCTGTGTGCTTTGTCCTGGTCCTGTTGAAACCAATTTTAATAACCGTGCTGGAGTTAGATTCGATGTCAAACCTGCATCAAGTGAATGTGTGGCTAAATATGGCATTGACAATGCCTTGAAGGGTAATCCTCTAATTATCCCTACATTAAAAATGAAAATATGTGTTCTTGCTTCAAGAATTACACCATACAATATATTGAATTCTATAACTTATAATATACAGCATAAGAAACAAAATTAAGGGAAGCTTTAACATAACTTCCCTTATCTTATTTATAAATGTTTAATCCTATTTTCTAACATAATCTGCCTATTTCATATTTGAAATCAGTTTTTTAAATCTTTCCATAGCCTCTATTGTATTTTCTCTGTCACCGAACGCTGTAAGTCTAAACCAGCCATCACCATTCTTACCAAAGCCTTCACCAGGAGTTCCTACAACATATGCATTCTCTAGAAGATAATCGAAGAAGTCCCAACTGGACATATTATTTGGACATTTCAACCAAATATAAGGTGAATTAATTCCGCCAGTATAGCTAATGCCCAACTCATCCATAGTTGAAGCAATTATTTTTGCATTTTCCATATAATAGTTAATATTTTCTTTTACTTGTGCAAGCCCCTCATCAGAAAAAACTGCTGCTGCACCACATTGAACAGGATATGATACACCATTAAATTTAGTAGCCTGTCTGCGATACCATAGCTTTTTAAGGCTAATCTTTTCGCCATTTGAAGCTGTTAACTCTAGCTCATTCGGAACAATTGTATACCCACATCTTGTTCCTGTAAAGCCAGCAGTCTTGGACAAGCTGCAGAATTCAATCGCACATTTTCTTGCACCCTCAACCGCAAAAATGCTTCTTGGCAAACTCTCATCTGTGATAAATGCCTCATATGCTGAGTCAAACAAAATTATAGCGTTGTTTTCAAGAGCATAATCAACCCATTCCTTTAGATGTTCTTTTGTATAAACAGAACCTGTTGGATTATTTGGCGAACATAAATATATCAAATCAGCCTTAACATTTTTATCAGGCATAGCTGCAAAACCGTTTTCTTCAGTTGAATTAGCATAGATAACCCTTCTGCCGCTCATAAGATTTGTATCTACATAAACAGGATAAACAGGGTCTGTAACTAAAACTGTATTATCTTCCCCGAATATGTCAACAATATTTCCAACATCACTCTTTGCGCCATCGGATACAAAAATTTCATCTGCGCCAACACTTACA
>JAAYPV010000102.1 GCA_012519635.1 Clostridiales bacterium | reverse complement strand
CTTTTTTTATATAATACTTGACAAATTATATTTTGTATGATATAATACAGTGGTTATGAGTTAATATCATAATTAAATATCGTATTCTAAAGACAGTTGGTGGCTTATGCCGTAAATCCAACCGAGGAATGTGCATATCTCTAATTATTGAGAATTATGTCCTTTCTCGTTTTGCGAGCAAGGATTTTTTTGTACTTTTCTTCGATACGATTAAAAATTTATCGGAGGTGAAACTATGCCAAGTGAAAAGGTTTTAGAAGCAAAAAAAGCTAAGGTTGAACAGCTTACAGAGTTAATCAAATCTTCTGTCTCTGGTGTTTTGGTTGACTATAAAGGTATCACTGTTGAAGAAGATACCAACTTAAGACGCGCACTTCGTGAAGCAAATGTACAGTATTCTGTAGAAAAAAATTCATTGCTTCAATTTGCATTCAAAAATGCTGGATATGAAGGATTTGACGATATCTTAAAGGGCTCCACTGCAATTGCTGTTTCAATGGATGACCAGACAGCTCCTGCAAGAATTTTAGGTGAATTTGCGAAAAAGAATGAAAACAAGTTTTTCTTGAAAGCTGGTTACATTGGTAATGAAGTTTACGATGAAGCTGGAGTTAATGCACTTTCAAAAATTCCTTCAAGAGAGATTCTTTTATCTCAACTTGTTGGTTCACTACAAGGTCCTATGCAGAAGCTTGCTGCTACAATTCAAGCTGTTATTGATAGTAAATCAGAAGAAGTTGCTTAAAACATATAAGTAAAATTTAATAAAAATTAAAAGGAGATATTATCATGGCTTCAGAAAAGATTTTAAAGTTTGTTGAAGAAGTTAAAGCTCTTTCAGTTTTAGAGTTATCTGAATTGGTGGATGCTATTCAAGAAGAATTTGGTGTTACAGCTGCTATTGCTGCTGCTCCTGCTGCTGGCGGAGATGGTGCTGGTGCTGCTGCTGAAAAGACAGAATTTGATGTTATCTTGGCTTCATTTGGCGATAGCAAGATGAATGTTATTAAGGTTGTTAAAGACATTATGGGTATTGGACTAAAGGAAGCAAAAGAATTTGTTGAAGGTTGTCCAAAGCCAATTAAAGAGGGCGTTTCTAAGGCTGAAGCTGAAGAAATTAAAGCTAAGGTTGAAGAAGCTGGTGCTACAGTAGAGATTAAGTAATAATTACTTAGTTATATTAAAATGTGCATGATTACTCATGCACATTTTTGTTTTATTTTCTTCTTCTTTTTTTTCTTTTTTTACTGCCAATGTCTATTCCAAGACTTTTATTCTTTGTATATACCCCACGAACTGGTTTTCGTTTTACAATTACTCTATACGCATAAATACAAATTATAATGTATATTAATGTTAGTATAAAAGAAAATATTAATCCTCGCTTTAACCATTTTGAATTTTTAAATTGCTTTGCTACCTCAATATTAAATTTTGTAGAAGAGCGTTCAACACTACTGACAGCTACTAAATCAATAGTACAAATAGATTCACCCGATAATTTCAAATCAAGGGTACCTAGTTTTTGTCCTTCTTCAACAGGTGCTACAATGTTTTTTTCTAAATTTATATCTTTTTGAATTGATGTTAAACTTATTGTATTTAGCCATAAAGTATTGTATTCTTCAGCAGGTTTTACCAATACATAATCATTATCCCCACTTCCAAACTTCACATATACTTCTCCCAATTCTTCGGTTGCATTAACAATAGTTTTATATTCTATATTTTCAAAAGCCCAGTCAAAGAGATTTTTAGCATCCTCAAGATGATAAAACCTTGATTTACCGTTTTCATCATATAAAGGTGCTTTCAGTAAAATAACAAGATACTTGCTTCCATTAGCTGATGCCATAGTGATAAGATTTCTGCCCGAAATTTCAAGATTACCGGTTTTAATTCCTCTGACGCCTTCATAATAATAGTCTCCTTTTGACATCATTATATTTGAATGTGTCCAATACCAACTCTCATTATGGTTATTTTCTAAATTAGGTATTGATGGTCTATAAATTTGTGTTGTCGCGATTTGTTCAAAGGAAGGAATTTTTAAAGCATATTGTGTTATTTTTGCCATATCATTAGCAGTTGTAACCTGATTTATATCATATAAACCATGAGCATTTGTAAAAACAGTATTAGTTGCTCCTATTTCCAAAGCCTTTTCATTCATCATTTTGACAAAATTCTGAATACTGCCCCCTCCTATTTCATATGCAAGAATATTCGCTGCTTCAGCTGATGAAGCAAGCATCATGGCATAAAGTAAATCCTCTACTGTTAAAACATCACCATTGTATATATCACCATACCGAATATCATTAGGATATTCATACCTGTATATATCGCCATACAATTCGTTGTCTGCAGTAATTTTTGTATTTTTAATATCCTGGCAATTTTCAAGACAAATAATAGCAGTCATAATATTCGTAAGCTGTGCAGGCATCTGTTGCTTATCTGGATTTTTTTCAAATACAACTGAGTTTGTATCCAAATTAATTAAGACTGCCGATTCACTATTTATATCAAATGGTGGTGTAAATGTAATAGCTTCCGCTTTAAATAGTGGAATCAAATCAAATAAAATGCATAAAATTATAAAAAAAGTAAATATACTTATTAAATTTTTTTTTGAATTAATATTAGTATGCATTAAAAAATCCTTCCTTTCCGTAAAATTTTAAATAAAAGCTTTAACCTAATTTTGAAATATAGAATATAATATAATAAAAATGCAAAGTGGTATTTACCTTAAATGATTTTTATGTTAGAATATAAGGTAGCTAATCCTTTAGGAGGTATAAAAATTGATATATGTAACTAGTGACACACATGGTGATATAACAAGATTTAAATCAAGTGCTTTAAATAAGATAAAAAAAGGTGATACGCTTATAATATGTGGTGATTTCGGCTTCATTTGGGATGGCTCCAAAAAAGAACAAGCTATATTAAAAAAGCTGGGCAAACTAAAGTATACTGTTGCATTTATTGATGGCTGCCATGAAAACTATGATATTCTTGAAGGCTATGAACCAACTGAATGGAATGGTGGAAAGGTTCGTGTAATAAGCGGAAGTCTTATTCAACTCATGAGAGGCCAGGTTTTTAATTTAGATGGTCAGAAAATATTTACCTTTGGTGGTGGAAATAGTCAGGATTTTGACATAAGGTCTGAGTTTAATACATGGTGGGGTCGTGAACATCCAACTCCACATGAAATTGATGAAGCAATAACTAATTTAGAAAAACATAATAATAAGGTTGATTACATATTTACTCATGAGCCACCCTTATCTCTAAAAAAATGTCTTGGTGTTGATACTTCGGAGCATCTTGAAGTTCATACTTTTTTTGAGGAAATAATAAAGCGTTGTTCATTCAAACGCTGGTATTTTGGTAAATGCCATATAAATAAAGTTATACCTCAAAAATTTTATTCAGTGTTTGATGATGTTCTTAAGGTAGAATAAATTTATTTAATTCTGTCACTTCTATTAGCTTTCTGTGGATTCTTTAGTTAATAGAAGTGGCTTTTTTACATAAAATTCTACTGCTTTATTTTTATTTTCAATGCACACTTCCCTTTCAGAACCGCCATATTCACCATCAATAGTCCATGCAATTTCAGATTCAGAGCTAAATGTTATTTTAGATGTCTTAAAGAATAATACCCTATCATTAACCTTATTTTCTTTTATATTTAGCAACGATGTAACAATTAAATTAAGCTCTGCTACACTACTTGGCTTTTTTATAAGCGTAATCTCAAAAACTCCGTCATCGAGCAATACATTATCTTGTGATAACAATCCGCCTACTGATGAAGAGTTTGTAACCATACCAAAAACAAAATCATCTTCTATAACATTACCATCATATTCAATCTTCATTCTATATGATTTTAAACTTCCCATGCGTTTTAAACCTTCAAGAATATATGCAGAATGCCCTATTATATTTTTAAATTGCTGTGGTGTTTCGTAGGAAACATCTGTAAAAGCACCAAAAGCTGCGATATATGTGAAATATCTTTCGTTAAATGAACCTATATCACATGCAAATGGTTCACCATATATAATCCATTCTGCTGCACTTATAACCTTTTTAGGAATACCTAAGGTTTTAGCAAAATCATTAGTTGTACCTGTTGGGATATACCCAAGTGGCAATTTATTTTGAGATGTCATAATACCATGTATAACTTCATTTAAAGTGCCATCTCCGCCTGAACAAATGATTAAATTATAAATTCCTTGTGAGCATACATTTCTTGTTTGTTCACAGGCGTCCATCTGACATTGTGTAGGATATACTGTAACCATGTATCCTTTTTTTGTGAAAATATCAATTATCTTCCATAATCTAAATCTTACAGAAGTACTCCCTGTTGAGGGGTT
>JAAYPV010000004.1 GCA_012519635.1 Clostridiales bacterium | reverse complement strand
TTGCATCATATTTGCGTTTCCATATTTTATCATCAATTCAGCAGATGTTGTCCAATCCAGTATGCTCATATATGCTGTCATGTCAAAAACAGGTGAAATATCATTTTCTCTTACTTCATATGCACCATAATAAATACCACCTATCTTTATGTTCTTTAAAACTCTTGCATAGCTAAGAATAGTCAATGCAAACATTGGAATATTTCTTAATCCATGTGTAATGTCAAAATACACTTCATCATTTTCACTTATTCTATCATAAATAATTTCAAACATTTCCATAAGCTGTTCATCATTTGAGCCTTTTGGAATTTTAATTGGTTCACACTCACAAATACTTGCTTTTTCATTTAATATTCTATATAATCCTTCTCCATTTTCAGGTGTCCAGTTCTTATTTCTTGCCTCATCTGTAACGAATATTGAAATCTTGTCATCTTCACGAAGCCCTTCAAAAATCAAGTCAAGCAATGCTTCTTGAACATACATTGTTTTAGATTGCTTTTCTTTTAGCCTATAAGTTGTCAAGCGGTAATTTCCTGTACCCAATACTGATAAAAAATGTCTTGCCATTTTTACGTCCTCCTCATCATTCTAATTCACCTTAATTTTTCCTAGCCCCATAACGCAGAGTTTACCGACATGGAATTTCTCTGCAAACATAATTAAAGGAATAAATTCTTTTATATCGCCTGAATATACAGCCTGTCCGACAATTCCGGATATATTCATTTTCTTTTCTGCACGATTTGAATATCGTGTTAGGGTTAGCTTTTCCACATTTTCAGATACCAGCTTGACCCTTTTGGCATTCTGTATAAGCTGATTGAAATCCCAGTTAAATTCATTTCCGCATTGTGTCATGATTGTACTTGCACGCCTTAAAATTGCTCTGATAATATATTCAAACTGAATATTATTTTGCTTTGCCACAAATGGGGACATAAAATCAATTCTAATATTATCTGCTGATTTTTCAGTTAAAGAAAAGCTATGTATTTGAGGCTCCTTCCAAAATACACCATCATATACAGCTTCACCAGTCTCAGCGTCAATGATTTGTGTAAGCTTAAAAAATGTACGGTTCCTGCCTATTTTAAGCCCCTTTGCCAAAACCTTAAAGACATCCTTAACTGTATAAACACCATTCCCAAAAAGGGTTAATTCAAATGTAAGCACATTGTCCCTGTAGCAATACTTTTCGCAATAAATGATATATGGGTTTACAGCCTGACTGCTTTCTGATGGACTTCCTGTATGAAATAAGGTTTTCGCGCTGCAAGAGGAGAAAATCTCCGAACAACTCTCACATTTAACCTTACCATCAATACAGCATAACTTTATTAATTCAGTTCCAAATGCACCACGAACCGCAGACCCAAGCCATTCACTCATTAAGGCATTATCCGTTGTTGTCATGTAAATATTAAATCGGTAGTACTGTATCCTCTGCAACTCTTCAAACATATTGCCTCCTGTTAATTCCCCATATAATATTTTAATGCTTATATTAAGAAACACTTACTAATTCCTTTGTCTCTTTTTCTTTCAGATTTTTTATTCTTTCAATGCTATTTTTAAGTATATTAGATACTTTTGATGCATTCAAGCTGTCAATATCATATCCAAGAGCCTTAAAATATTCTTTTTGTTTTCTATTGAGGTTTTCATTTTCACTAGCATGATTTATCTGATTTCGCAATGCCTTTGCAATGATATAGTCGTACAGAACCTTCTGCAATTTCTTACAAGGCACATTAATCTTAAAGCCATTTAATTTAAAATTAATGTTATTAAGATTTTCTACTGTATAAATTTTCTTATCGTATATATTTTCATTCTTTTTATATAATTTTTTTTGATTCGTCTTTTTTTTCGCATCATCAGTTTGTCCACAATCAAGGAATTCCTCATACAACAATACAGCCTCTAAATTATTTTTAACTGGATTATTTCTACACTCATTCCTTACTTGATTAAGTTTTGGTTCATAAGCAACTATTATTTTCTCAGAAAAAATATACTTTGG